>DASXVO010000028.1 GCA_036504215.1 Vicinamibacterales bacterium
GTCGTGGCGGGTGAGGGGTGGCACCGCGGCGTCATCGGGATCGTGGCGTCCAAACTGGTGGACACGTTCTACCGTCCCGTCGTCGTCATCTCGGTGGAGGGCGGGGTCGGCCACGGATCGTGTCGAAGCATTCCGGCGTTCGACATGCTTGGCGCGCTCGAGGTGTGCGGCCGACACCTCGTGCGGTTCGGCGGCCACCGGCTGGCTGCGGGCCTGACGCTGGAGGCCTCGTCGCTCAACGCGTTTCGCGCCGCCATGCAGGCCCACGGTGATGACCTGCTGGCCCCCGATGACCTTCGTCCGCGCCTGCGGATCGACGCACGCCTCGGACTCGATGAAATCAAGGGGCGGGTGGTCGAGGAAATCGCCTCGCTCGAGCCGTTCGGGCTCGGCAACCCCCGCCCGGTCTTCACCGCCGGCCCCGTCGAGATTGTCGATGGCCCCCGCCGGGTCAAGGAACGCCATCTGAAGATGGCGGTGCGGCAGCGCGGTCGAGTCTTCCGGGCGATGGCCTGGCGCTCGGCGGAACGTGAACCCTTCCTCCTCGAGCACCGGGGGGCACTGGACCTGGCGTTCTCTCTCGCAGAGAATACATTCAACGGTGAGACGCACATCGAGCTGAACCTGGCCGACGTGCGCGCCTCCGAACCCGTGCTGGTCACCTGAATTCGATGACTCCCTGGCAGCGCCGCCTTCGCGTTGGACTTGGCCTCTTCGTCATCGCCTTCGCGGCGATCCTCTTCGTGTCGATCCGGAGACCGGTCGGGCCGGCGCATCCGGACAAGACACGCCGCAACGATCCGAAGGCGGTGACCGAGCAGATCAAGGGCACCATTCTCCTGGCCAAAGGGACGAGTCCCGACTACAAGCTCGATTTCGAGCGCCTCGTGCAGTACGCGGATGGCCGCAGCACGCTCCTCGGCGTGAAAGCGCGGGTCCCGCAGCGAGGCGGCCGTGACTTTCTCGTCACGGCGAAGGAAGGCGAGGTCGTCGGTGAGCAGCCCAAGGTCAATGTGAAGTTGCACGGTTCGGTCGAGTTGACGACGAGCGACGGACTCAAGCTGAACACCGAAGATGCGTCGTATCTCGATGCCGAGGGTGTGGTGCAGATGCCGGGGCCGGTCACCTTCTCGCGCAACCGCATGAGCGGGTCGGCGGTTGGGCTGTCATACGACAAGAACCGGGATACGTTGTGGCTACTCGACAAGGCTGTCATCCAGATCGCGCCGGATGAGAACGGGAAGGACAGTGCGCATGTCGAGGCCGGCGCCGCCGGCCATGCGCGCAGGGACAAGTACATCCGGTTCGAGCGCCACGTGAAGGTTGACCGCGACGGCCAGACGATCGAGGCGGAGGGCGCGGTGGCCTTCCTGACGCCCGACGAGAAGCGGATCCAGATGGTGGAACTCCGGGGAGCGTCGCGTGTCACGGGGAAGGGCGACACGAGTGGCGGGATGAAAGGAATGACGGCCCGCGACATGAATCTGACCTACGGGCCCGATGGAAAGCAGTTGCAGCGGGCGCTGCTCAACGGCGACGGCGTCATCGAACTCGGTGGCGTCGCGGGTCGCGCTGGGCGCCGCCTCGCCGGGCAGTTCGTGGACGTGGCGCTTGGTCCGGACGGCACCACGGTGACCGGGTTGAGCGCGCGGGATCGGGTGCAACTCGACCTGCCTGCCGATGCAGGCACACCTGCGCGACGCATTCGCGGAGGAGCCCTGCAGGCGGCCGGCCAGCCCGGCGTGGGCCTGACGCGGGCGGAGTTCAGCGAGGACGTGGATTTCCAGGAGTCGTCGGCAGCGCCAAAGGCCGGCACCCCGACCGTCGATCCGACACGGGTCGGGAGGGGTGTGTGTTTTCGGGAACCGGCGCCGCCCGCCGGCGTGCGCGTGGCCCGATCCGGGACGCTCGATCTGGCGCTCAAGAACGGCTTCACGACCATCGAGTCGGCGCGCTTCGGGAGGGGCGCGTGCTTCCAGGACTCGGCAATCGTCGGAACCGCGCGCGAGGCACGCTACGGCATGGCCGCCGGATCGCTCAACCTGTCCGGGGCCGACGAGAAGACCGGCCGGCCGCCTCAGGTCAGCGACGAACACGCGACCATCGAGGCCAGCCGAATCGAGATCCTGCTCGATGCGAAGAAGATCACCGCCATCGACTCGGTCAAGAGCGACATGCGCGCCACGAAGCCGGCAACGCCGACAGCCGGTGCGGCACGCGCACAACCGGCCCCGCCTGGCGGCAACGCCCAGACGCACCTGCCGTCGATCCTCAAGGAGGATCAGCCGGTGTCGGCGACCGCCGACAGCTTGGTCTACGACAGCAGCGCGTCACATGCCGTGTACACCGGCCACGCGCAGCTGTGGCAGGGGGACGTGACGATCAAAGCCGATACGATCGTGCTCGACGACCAGAAGGGTGACCTGTCGGCCAGCGGCGCTGTCGTCTCGAAGATGCTCCTCGAACAGGTGAACGACAAGACCAAGGCCAAGGAGCGGGTGCACTCAGTGGCCACCGCGAAGGCCCTCGCCTACGACGACAAGTTGCGGCGCGCGACCTACACGGGTGCGGCCCACCTCACGGGTCCGCAGGGCGACCTCACGGCCGACAGGATCGAACTGTTCCTGAAGGAGAGTGGAAACGAGGTCGATCGGCTCGAGGCGTATGTGAACGTCGCCATGCGGACCCCGGACAATCGGAAGGCGAGCGGCGCGAGACTGACGTACCTGTCCGCCGAGGAGCGGTACGACATGACCGGCCTGCCGGTGCGGATCGAGGAAGAATGTCGCGAAACTATTGGGAAATCTTTGACTTTCTTCAAATCGGCTGATAGGATCATCGTCGACGGCAACGAGGAGAGACGTACCGAAACCAAGGGCGGCGGAAAGTGCCCGGGGCCTCGCTTCGACTGAATGGCCACGCTGCGGACGCTCGAACTCACGAAGTCTTATGGCGGCCGCACAGTCGTCCGCGGCGTGAGCCTTGACGTTGCGTCCGGCGAGGTGGTCGGCCTGCTCGGCCCGAACGGCGCGGGCAAGACCACCACGTTCTACATGACCGTTGGACTCACGGCGCCCGACGCCGGGCGCGTGCTGCTCGACGGCAAGGACGTCACGGACGACCCGATGTACCTGCGGGCGCGGAAGGGGATTGGGTACCTCCCGCAGGAACCTTCGATCTTCCGAGGCCTCACGGTCGAACAGAACATACTCGCGATTCTCGAGACCTTGGCGCTCGACGGCGAGGCGCGCCGCGTCCGCCTCCGGGAACTGCTCGCCGAGTTGAACCTGACCCCGCTGGCAGGCGCGCCGGCCTATACGCTCTCCGGAGGGGAGCGGCGACGGGTCGAGATCACGCGCGCGCTCGTGATATCCCCGCTCTTCATCCTCCTCGACGAACCGTTCGCGGGGATTGACCCGATTGCGGTGGCGGATATCCAGAAGATCATCTTCCATCTGAAGGACCGGGGCATCGGAGTGTTGATCACCGACCACAACGTACGCGAGACGCTGCGCATCACCGACCGGGCGTACATCGTGCACGACGGGGCTATCTTCCGCAGCGGGACCCCGGACAGCCTGGCCGGCGACGAAGACGTGCGGAGGATTTACCTCGGGACCGACTTCAGGTTGGACTAAGATGGATTGGACTCGCGTTGCGGCGGACCGCTAGGCCATGGCTATCCAGCAGAGACTCCACACCAAGCTCGTCCAGAAGCTGATTCTGACGCCATCGCTGCAGCAGGCCATCAAGCTGCTGCCGATGTCCACCCTCGAGCTCGGCGAACTGCTGACCCAGGAGATGGTCGAGAATCCGATGCTCGAGGAGGTCCCGACCGAGGACCTGCAGGCCGCCGAGCCAGCCGCCACGCCCGAGAAGGCCGAAGAGCCGCCCAAGGAGCAGAAGACCGACGCGTGGGACGACCAGGACTACGAGTACTTCTTCGGTGACTACCTGGACGAGGGGTACCGGCCCCGCGCGCAGCAGGAGATCAAGGAGCTGCCGCCGATCGAGAACACGCTCTCGACCACGACGTCGCTCTCGGATCACCTGCTCTGGCAACTCTCGATCAAGTCGGACGACGACGCGGTGCGCGAGATCGGCACGGCCATCATCGGGAACCTCGATGACGACGGATATCTGGTGGCCTCGGTCGACGAGATCGCGGCCATGGGAAGCTGGCCGGTGACCGACGTCGAGAACGCCCTGACGCTCGTGCAGGGCTTCGACCCGATTGGTGTGGCGGCGCGCGATCTGCAGGAGTGTCTCTGGCTGCAGCTTCGACACCTGGGACTCGAAGGCACGCCAACCGAGAAGATCGTCACCGAGCATCTGCGGCTCCTGCAGAACCACCAGGTTCCGGAACTCGCCCGCAAGCTGAGCCTGTCGGTCGAGGAGCTCAAACAGCACATCGCGATCATCCAGCATCTCGACCCGAAGCCGGGCAGCCGGTACAACCGGCCGCAGTCGCAATACGTCACCCCGGACGTGACGGTTGTGAAGGTCGAGGATCAGTACGTGGTCCTGCTCAACGAAGAGGGGCTGCCTCAGCTGCGGATCAGCCCGGCCTACCGCCGCCTCCTCGAGAAGGGATCCGAGAACAGCGACGAGACGCGCGCCTACGTCAAGGACAAGTTCCGATCGGCGTTGTGGCTCATCAAGTCGGTCGAGCAGCGCCAGAAGACGATCTACAAGGTCGCCACGAGCATCATCAACTTCCAGCACGACTTCCTCGACCATGGCATCGAGCACCTTCGCCCGCTGGTGCTGCGCGACGTGGCCAACGACATCGGGATGCACGAGTCGACGGTCAGCCGCGTGGTGACGAACAAGTACATGCACACGCCGCAAGGCGTGTTCGAGATGAAGTTCTTCTTCCACAGCGGCATCAGCAGTTCGTACGGAGAGAGCGTCTCGTCGGTCACGATCAAGCAGCGCATCCGGAAGATCATCGAGAACGAAGACGCGCACAAGCCGCTGAGTGACTCGAAGATCGTGAGCCTGTTGCAGAAGGAAGGGCTCGTCCTGGCTCGTCGCACGATCGCGAAATACCGCGAGGAGCTGAAGATTCCTACTTCCAACCAGCGCAAGGTGCTGTACTGACGGCTGCCTATGCGACTCGAACTGACCGGCCGACACGTCGACATCACTCCGGACCTGCGCAAGCAGGTGGAGAAGAAACTCGCCAAGGTCGATCGTCTGATGAAGGACGGGATTGTCTCCGTCCAGGCGGTACTCGCGCTCGAGCGGTATCGTCACAAGTCGGAAATCACAGTGCACACCAGGGGCGAGCACTTCCTGCACGGCATCGGGGACACCAACAGTTGGGACACGTCGATCAGCGATGCGATCGAGAGGATCACCCAGCAAATCGTCAAAGTGAAGAGCAAGTACCAGGAGCGCAAGCGCCGCGCCACGTCGGCCCGAGTCATGCCGGCCGACGGGGAGCCGGCGCCTACCCGGCCTGCGGGCGCCAAGACGCGCCGGGTGCGTCGCGTGCCGCGATATCCGGTGAAGCCGATGACCGTGGATGAAGCCGCGATGAGCGTGGATTCGGGCGATGACTCGTTCCTCGTCTTCCGCAACGCGACCACCGACTCGATCAACGTCGTGTACCGCCGCAAGGACGGACATCTGGGGCTGATCGAGCCGGAGGGCTGATCCCGGCTGGCCGCCACCCGATGGCCACCGCGATCTCCGGCGTCAGCGTCGGCGCGCTCCTGCGCAGCCGCTCCGAGGCCCTCGGGCTGCCACTCGAGCTCCTCGCGGGCGGCGCGGGCATCGATCGCCGCATCACCAGTCCCCACATCCAGAAGACCGGTCTTGCCCTGGCCGGGTTCGATGCCTACCTGTCGGCGGGGCGCATCTTGATCTTCGGTGAGAGCGAGATCCGGTATCTCGAGAGCCTCGTGTCCTCGTCGCGCGTGGACGCGTTGCGCCGCACGTTCGCGCATGGCATCCCGGCCGTGATGGTCACGGGCGGGTTTGCCGCGCCGGCCGAGCTCGAAATCGAAGCCGAACGGGCCGGCGTCCCGCTGCTGAGCACGCCGGTCCCCACTCCGCTCGCCATCGCCAAGGTGAGCGCGATCCTCGAGGACTCGCTCGCGGAACGGACCATCATGCACGCCGTGCTGATGGACATCCTCGGCCTCGGCGTGCTCATCGTGGGCGAGAGCGGCATCGGCAAGAGCGAGTGCGCCCTGGATCTGATCGTCCGCGGACACCGGCTCGTCGCCGACGACACGGTCGAGATCCGGCGACGGGCGGAGAGCGTGCTCATCGGGACCTGTCCCGAGCTCACGCGCAATCACATGGAGGTCCGCGGCCTCGGCCTCATCAACATCAAGGATCTGTTCGGGGTGGCATCGACCCGCGCATCCAAGCGCGTCGAACTCGTCGTCCAGCTGGAGCGGTGGGAAGTCGGCCGCGAGTACGACCGCCTCGGCCTGGATGTGGCCCACTACGAGATCCTGGGCCTTCCCGTGCCGCTGCTCAGGATGCCCGTCGCGCCCGGGCGCAATGTGTCGATCCTGGTCGAGGTGGCGGCGCGGAACCAGTTGCTGGTATCCAAGGGGCACCACGCGGCGCGCAAGCTGGCCGAGCGTCTCGACCGCCAACTGCTCGACCCGGACCATGAGGACGAGGATGGCGAGCCCGACACCGACGACCGCGCGGAGGGAGAGTCGTGACTGCCGCGATCCGAAAGCACGATGCCGGCCGCACGAGCGGAAGCCGGTTCGTGGTGCTCACCGGCCTGTCCGGCGCGGGCAAGTCGCAGGCGATCCGGGCGCTCGAGGATCTCGGCTACTTCTGCGTGGACAACCTGCCCATCACGTTGATTCCCACGCTCGCCGAGCTGTCCCACCGCGCGGAGAGCGAAATCCCGAAGGTCGCCATCGTCGTGGACGTGCGGGAAGGCGCTTTCCTCTCGCGCTTCCCGAAAGTGCTTCGGAAGCTCCGGTCGAAACGCGGCCTGAAGCCGGCGCTGATCTTCCTCGAGGCCAGCGACAAGGCGTTGGTGCGGCGGTTCAGCGAGACGCGCCGTCCGCACCCGCTGGCCCATGACCGGCCGATCGTCGATGGCATCCGCGAAGAGCGGGAACGCCTCGGTCCGATCCGTGCGCTCGCCGATGTGACCATCGATACGTCCGATCTGACCGTGCACGAGCTGCGCGAAGTCTTCATGACGCTGTCGCGCGGGCGGGAACCGAGGAGCCGGCGGCTCCTGATCACCCTCCTCAGCTTCGGCTTCAAGCACGGGGTGCCAGCGGAGGCAGACCTGGTGTTCGACGTCCGGTGCCTGCCAAATCCGCACTTCGTGCCGGGCCTGCGGGCGCGGACCGGGCGGGATCGCCGCGTCGTGCGCTACATGGAGGAACACGAGGTCACGGTCGACTTCCGGTCGAAGCTGACGGAGTTCCTGCGGTTCGTCGTGCCGCACTACGTAGCGGAAGGGAAGAGCTATCTCACCGTCGCGATTGGCTGCACGGGAGGTCGTCATCGGTCGGTCATGATGGCGGAGGCGCTCAAGCGGGGCCTGGCGGACATGGAAGACGTTCGCCTGCGCGTCCGTCACCGGGACATCGACATCGTCAACGAGTGAGGTTGCCGGCGCGACGTGGCCGTCCGCGTGCGGCGCGGGGCCGCCTGCGGAGAAGCAGAGGAGCAAGCCATGATTGGTGTGGTCGTCGTCACGCACGGACAACTGGCGACCGAGCTGGTCAATGCGGCCGAGACGATTGTCGGCGATCTGCCGCAGTTCGCGGCGGTGTCGATCGGCTGGCACGACGATGTGGATGACGCCCGCGAGGAGATCAAGCAGACCATCGCACGGGTGCAAGGGCCGGAAGGCGTGCTGATCCTGACCGACATGTTCGGCGGGACACCGGCGAACCTGGGTCTGACCTTCCTCGAGACCGATCGCGTGGAGATCATCACCGGCGTGAACCTGCCGATGCTCATCAAGCTCGCCGGCGTGCAGAAACCTGCAACACTGCTCGGCGTCGCCCGCGAGATGCGCGAGCACGGCCGAAACGCCATCTGGGTGGCATCCGACCTCCTCCATTCGGAGAGCCGGACAGCGGACGACAAGACGGAGAAGTGAATGGCCAGGAGCCGGACGTGCGAATCGAGAAGTGAGTCGCGAGAAGTGAGACGGACGGGGCAGGAAACGAGGTGCTGCCCGTATGGTGTCGCGTAGTGTGACGGTTCGCAATCAATTGGGAATGCACGCGCGGGCCGCGGCGCGATTCGTTCATGCGGCGAGCGCCTTCGAGGCCCGTATCCGCGTCGGGCGGGGCACGCGCGTGGTGGACGGCAAGAGCATCATGGGCGTCCTGCTGCTGGCGGCCGCCTGCGGATCCGACATTACCATCTCCGCCGAGGGGGCCGACGAGAGGGCGGCCGTCGAGGCGCTCTGTCTGCTCGTCGAGTCGGGCTTTGGCGAGGGGCCGTGCGCCGCCTGACCGGTATCGCCGTCTCGCCAGGGATCGTGGTCGGACGCGCGGTGCTCCTCAAGCAGAACCCACTGGTCATCCGCTTTCCGATCGGCACCGATCGTGTCGAGGAGGAGATCGCACGCCTCGAGGAGGCGCGCGATCGATCGCGACGCCAACTCCACCAGATCAAGGCTCGAGTGGCAAACGGTCCGGGCGCCGAGCTGAGCTACCTGTTCGAAGCACAGTTGCTCATGATCGACGACCCCATGCTCGTGGCGAGGGCCAGAGATCTCATCGCCTCCGAGCGCGTGAACGCCGAGTGGGCGGTGCAGCATGCGTTCGAGGACCTCTCGCGGATCTTCGACGGGGTCGAGGATGCCTACCTGCGCGAACGCAAGGGTGATGTCGCCGACGTGGTGGGGCGCCTCCGCATGAACCTCGGCCGCGGCCGAGGTCGGGGTCTGGAGCTGTTCCGCGACGTGGACGCCGCATCGGTGCTCATCGCCGACGAACTCACCCCCTCGATGGCCGTCCAGGTGGACTGGCAGAAGATTCTCGGGTTTGCCAGCGACACCGGGAGCCGCACGCACCACACCGCGATCCTCGCCAGGTCCCTGCACGTACCGGCGGTGGTTGGTCTCGGCCAGGCGAGCCAGGCGGTGAAGCCCGGGGTCATGGTCATCATCGACGGCACGGCGGGCGAGATCGTCATCGATCCTCCAGCCGGGATGGTGGAGGCGGTGCGGACACGGGTCGCGGCGGTGTCGGGACTCGCCGGGGCCAGGACCTCGGCGCGGCTGCCGGCCTCGACCGAAACTGCCGACGGGACGCCCATCGGGCTGCAGGCCAATATCGAGTTGCCGGACGATATCGCCACCGCTCGCGCCTACGGCGCCCGGGGCATTGGCCTGTTCCGATCCGAGTTCCTGCTCGCGATGACGCCCGCGGACACGCTGACCGAGGACATCCAGTACGAAGCCTACCGCACGCTGGTCGCGGGCATGGCTCCCGGCGTGGTGACCGTCCGCACGTTCGACGTGGAGGAGGACCAACTCCTGGCGTGGCCTCGTAGCGGGGGTGTCGGCGACCGTTCGGGAGGCAGGGCGCCGGGGCCCTCGCGCGGCCCGATGGGACTGCGCGCCATCAGGCTGAGCCTGGATCGGCGCGACGTCTTCAAGAACCAGCTGCGCGCGCTCCTTCGTGCGAGCCGCCACGGGCGCCTGCGGATCATCTTCCCGTTCGTGTCGGGCGTCGAGGAACTGCGCGAGGCGCGCGCCTTCCTGGTGGAGGCCGCCGAGGAACTGCGGGCACGGGGCGAGGCGCCTGCGGCCCTGCCGCCAGTGGGCGTGATGATCGAGATTCCGTCCGCCGCGATCACCGCCGATGTGCTGGCACGCGAGGCGGACTTCTTCAGCATCGGCACCAACGATCTCATCCAGTATTTGCTGGCCGTGGACCGCACCGATGCCCGCGTGTCACACTTGTACGAACCGCTGCACCCGGCGGTGCTTCGCACGCTGCGAATGATCGTCCGGGCCGCCGCGCGGCACCACCTCCCGGTGTCGTTGTGCGGCGAGATGGCGTCCGATCCGGCGGTGCTGCCGCTGCTCGTCGGAATGGGCCTGACCGACTTCAGCATGAGCCCGGCGGCGTTGCCGCTGGCCCGACAGGTCATCGGTGGCCTCCGCCTCGCCGACGCCCGTCGCCTCGTGGCGCGCGTGATGCGCCTCACGACTGGGGCGGAGATCGAGCGATATCTTGCGCGCGCCAGGGGCGGGATGCCGGCCCGCCCCGTTTCACCGGGCAGCGAGTCCGGTACTGGAGGCTCGGGTGACGACGAGTGACATCACGAAGGTCGACAAGCCCTGGGGCTACGAGTTGCACTGGGCGAAGACGGATCGCTACGTGGGCAAGATCCTGCACATCACCGCCGGGCACGCGCTCAGCCTCCAGTATCACAATCGGAAGGAGGAGACGATTCTGCTGTGGTCGGGCCTGCTGGCCTTCGAGATCGAACGGAACGGATCGCTGATCCGCACCGAGATGAAGCCGGGCGACAGGATCCACGTCGCCCCGAAGACGGTTCATCGCATGACCGCCATCGAAGACTGCGATCTCTTCGAGGTCTCGACGCCAGAAATCGACGATGTGGTGAGGTTGGAGGATCGCTACGGGCGGGAGGATGCGCAGAAAACGTGAGCTGGCGCACGTCGAGCACGGCTCGAGCCATGCTCCATCCGGCGATCCAGGGCCCCGGAGAAAGTGGTCGGAGCAGGCCGCGAGACCTGCTCCCCGGCATGGGCACTGGCTCGGTGGCTTCGTCTTCTGAGGTCTCGGCGACCTCTGTGTCGACCGCCAGACACTGCGTTGGCAAATCCGACGTTCTAGAACGGCACCTCATCGTCCGCCGGCAGCCCGGCACCCAGGTCGGCGCCGGCGCCGGCGCCGGCGTGCTCGTGGGACACCTCGCGCTCGCCGGTCTGGCTGCGGCCGCCGCCCCCGCCACCGAGCAGCACCACCCGGTTCGCGATGACCTCGGTCGTCGTCCGTTTGTTGCCTTCCTTGTCGTCCCAGCTGCGGGTCCGCAGCCGGCCTTCGACGTAGACCTGCTTGCCCTTGCGGAGATACTCGTTCACCGATTCAGCCTGCTTGCCCATCAGGGACACGCGATGCCACTCGGTCTCCTCGCGGCGATTGCCGTCCTTGTCCTTGAAGACCTCGGTGGTGGCCAGACTGAAGTTCGCCACGGGCGTGCCGCCACCGGTATAACGCAGTTCGGCGTCCCTGCCCAGATTGCCCACGAGGATGACCCGGTTCACGGTGCCCATCGCAAAGTCCTTTCGAATGTCGTTTCACGAACGCCGAGTGGAAGAGCCGCCGTCTGCCGTCAGGGCTGGCTGGTTCCGGGTACTCGACGCGTCAACTGCTCGAGTCGCTGCCGGGCCAGTCGCCCGGCGTCCGAGTTCGGGTAGTTCTTCACCACGAACTCCCAGCTTTCGCGGGCCCGCTCCGTCTGGCCGAGCGCGTTCAGCGCGAGCCCCCGCTTGTAGTACATGTCGGGGATCCGCTTGCTGTTCGGATAGTCCGCGACGCCCCGGTCGTACGCCGACGCCGCCTCGCGGAACATGCCTTGCTGATAGTAGCTCTCCCCGATGTAGTACTGCGCGTCACCCGCCTGCTCGGATCGCGGGAAGGTTCGAATGTAGTTCTCGAATCCGGAGACGGCGAGATTGTACTGACCACCGGCGTAGTCCGCCCAGGCCATGTCGTAGAGCCGCTGCGGCGAGATGCCGGGGTTCACGGCCTGCGACGGCGGATTCTGCCCGGCAGGCGCCACCTGCCCGCCCGCAGGCGGCTGATCGCCGGCCGGCGTCACCGTCGGCGTGCCACCTCCACCGGGCATCGCCATCCGCAGCGCCTCGAGTTCCTGCGAGAGCGAGCTGATTCGGACGTTGTTGTCGTCCACCTTCTCGCGCACGACCCGCACGTCGGTCGAGATCGTGTCCACGAGCAGCTTCTGGTCGGCGAACGCCTTCCGCGTCGTGCCGTTCTGTTCGTCCAGCTTCGTGGCAATCGTCCGGAGCGCATCAGTGAGCGCCGCGAGCCGTACCTGCAGCAGTTGCGTCTGCTCCTGCAGCATCCGGATGTCCGCCATCATCTGCTGGTGTTCCTTGTTGGCCGCCAGCGCGGGAAAGGACATCGCCGGAATCAACAGCGCGCCGACGACAACGCGCAGCAAAACGTGTCGAGCCATACGTGTAACCCTGATCCGCGCTATTTCTGCGTGATCACGAAATGATCCCGTCGGTTCTTCGCCCAGGCGTCTTCCGAGTGCCCGGGATCGAACGGGAACTCCTTGCCATAACTCACCGTGCGCAGCCGGTCGGCGGCGATGCCGAGGGACACGAGATACGTCCGCGCCGCCACGGCGCGCCGTTCGCCGAGCGCAAGATTGTACTCCGCGGTTCCCCGCTCGTCGCAGTGGCCCTCGACCGTGACGATCCATGTCGGGTACTTCTTGAGCAGGTCCGCGTTGCCGTCGAGCCGCTTTTGGCCGTCAGACGAGATCTCCGCGCTGTCGTACTCGAAGAAGACGGGCTTGAGCGGGGAGTCCTTGTTCAGATCGTCGAGCGACCGCGACGACATGCTCGCTTCCTTGATGGGCGAGGGCGCCACGACCGTTGGTTCCGTCACTGGTTCGGGCGGCGCCGGCGGCTTGACCGGGGACGCTGGCACGGCGGTGGCCGGCGGCGGGGGAGGCGGGACCGGACGGGCGACCGGCGGCACCTTCTTGTGGCACCCACCGGCGGCCAGCATCAGCACGGCCACGAGCACGAGCAAAGCGGGGACGCCCCATCGAGTTCGCATGTTCTCTCCTCTAGATTACTGCTTCGACCAGTCCGGCGTCTGGTTGTTTCCGACCTTCGTGACTTGCCTCAGGTCCTTGCCCGTGCGCTCGATCGTGTAGATCTGGCGCTTGCCTGCTCGGGTGGAGCTGAATGCCAGGTGTCGGCCGTTCGGAGCATAGGCCGGGCTCTCGTTGCTGCCCTCGCCGAAGGTCAACTGGCGACGCTCGCCGCTGGCCAGGTCCAACACCTTGATGTCGTATCCCGGGCCGGTCCGCGAGGAATACGCAATCTCGTTGTAGGGTGCCGGCGACCAGGTGGGACGGTCGCAATACGATTCCGACGTCTTCCTCACCAGGTTCAGGCCGTCCACGCCAACCACGTAGATCTGCGGCGAACCGGAGCGGTCGGACGTGAAGGCGATCTGCGTGCCTGTCGGGGACCAGGTCGGCGTCACGTCGCTCGACGGGTGGTTCGTCAGCCGTCGCACGCCGGATCCGTCACGGTTCATGACGTAGATCTCGGGGTTGCCGTCGCGGGTCGACATGAACGCAATCCGAGTCCCGTCGGGCGACCAGACCGGCAGGAAGTTCTCTCCCTGCCCCTTGGTCGGGTTCTCGATCGTTCCCTGGTAGATTGACGACACGAAGATGTCGGGGCTCCCGCGCCGGTACGACGTGTACGCGAGCGCGCGGCTGTCGGGCGACCAGGCCGGATTGATGTTCAGACTGCGATTCACGGTCACGCGCCGCTGGTTGGCTCCGTCGTAATCAGCGATGTAGATCTCCTTCACGCTGCGGGGCTCGACCGTGCCGCCGACGCGCTCACCGTCCCGATCCGACACGAACGCGAGCTTCGTGCGCGCCACGCCCCTCAGGCCAAGCTGCTCCTGGAATACTTCGTCCGCGATCGTGTGCGCGTAGAGCCGGGGGTTCGCAGCAGACCCCGTGTACTCGCGTCCGAACACGGACTGACGCTCGCGCACCTTGTACATCTTCGCCTCGACCCGGATGGCGTCGCCCACTTTCTGCACGGTACCGATGATCAGACCATCCGCGCCGAGTTCGCGCCACCGATCGAAGGGCACGTCGGTCAGCGAACGCGCCGCCGGAATCGTCCCGTAGGTGTCGCGCGGGATCATGTCGAACTCCCGCTCGAAGCTCAGGTCGTCCCAGAGCACCTGGCCCATCGTCTTCGCCGCCTCGACCGTCTCCGCGTCGGTCGTCAGCGCCACGAAGTCGGGCACCGCAAAGCGCGGGGGCGCCCCTGGCTCGCCGGTGATCTGCACCGCGATCTGGCCTTGCTGCGGCGGCACGGGATTCTGCGCGGGCGGCTGCTGGGGAACCGCCAGCACAACGGCCGCGCACCCGGCCACGAGGATGAAGAGCGTCGAGAGGTTCTTTCGCAGCATCAGCGTCTGTATTTGAACGTCAAGTGAACCGTCAGGGCCGGCTCGGTGTACGCCGCCGGCAGCGGCGGCAGTTGACGCAGCAGTTGCAGCGCCCGCTGCGCCGTCAGGTCGAGCGCCAGTGAACCGCTCGACTGTTCCGCCTCGATCGACGTGATACGTCCGTCGCGCAAGATCGTGAACCGGATCACGGTGGTGCCCACCACCTGCTGCTGCGAGTTCCAGTTCTCGCCGACCCGCCGGACCATCGTCTGAATGTAGTCCGGGCAGCAGAAGTTGCCGATGTCGAACCCGCCGCCAGTGCCGCCGCCGCCCGTCGACAGGCCGATCCCAAGGCCCGCAACGCCCGTGTCCGCAAGGCTCGAGCCGAACTTCTCCTGCGGGCCGGTGACCGGAATCCTTCCTCGCGCCCCCTCCGGCGCCGTCTTGATCTCCGGCTGCGGCTTCTCTGGCGCCTTGGTCGCCACGGCCTTCGTCTTCACCTTCGGCGACGGCACGGGCAGCGTCATCTCCGGCGTCTTCGCCGCAGGCGGGCGCACCGCCTGCGGCCGCGACGGCGGCTCGGACACCGCCGCCTGCACCGGGCGGCCGCCCATCGGATTCGCGCCGCCGTTCATCGGCCCCATACCGCTGCCCAGGCTGATCGACATCACGACGGCCGGCGTATGCTGCTGCACACGCCCCAGCCAGTGCCCGGGGCCGAACAGCAGCATCGCGATGATCCCACCGTGCAGCACGAGCGAGAACCCGACCATCCGCGAGAGGCCCCGCGGGTCGTGTTCGCGATCGAGCAGGACGGCGGTCACCGGTTCCATCGCACGTGCCCTACCTTTGATCCGGCCACTTCGCCACGATGCCGACCTTCTCGACGCCGCCTTCCTTCAGCTTGTCCATCACGCTGATCAAGTCCTGCACGCTCAATCCGGCATCGCTCTGCAGGAAGACCTGATGGTCGGCCTTCCCAACCATCGCCTGGCGGATTCGCTCCTGCAGGATCTCGAGGCGCACCGGCTCGTCGCCCAGATGCACGAGGTGATCGTTCCGGAAGGAGAGGGGCACGCTCACGAATATCCGTTGGTCGTTGATCTCCTGTGCACGCCGCGCCGAGGGAAGGTTCACGTCGAGGCCGCGCTGGAGCATCGGGGCCGTCACCATGAAGATGATCAGCAGCACCAGCATCACGTCCACCAGCGGGACGACGTTGATCTCGTTCAGTGAGGACACGACCCGCCGCGTCCGTGCCCGCCCGCTGCCGGCGCCGGTCTCGATCGCTTGAACCTTCGGCATCGTCCTACGTGAAATTCCGCTCGGCGATGTTCAGGAACTCGAGCGCGAAGTCGTCCATCTGCGTCGCGAACAGCTTCACGCGGTGCGCGAGGTGATTGTAGAAATAGACGGCGGGAATCGCGGCGAACAACCCCGCAGCCGTCGCGATCAGCGCTTCGGCAATTCCGGGCGCCACGACCGCGAGGCTCGTCGACGCCGTCTGGCCGATGCTGTCGAACGCGGAGATGATGCCCCACACCGTGCCGAACAAGCCGATGAACGGCGTGATGCTGGCCGTCGTGGCGAGGAACGGCACCCGGCTCTCGAGCTTGTTGATCTCCACGCTCGATGCGCGAAGGAGCGCCCGATCGAGCGCCACGATGCTCTTCAGCGTTGGGCGCGCCGGCGCGCTCCCAGGGGCGAGCGTCTGAGCCGTCACCGACACCGAGGGCGGCTGGCGAAGCTGGCTGTTCAACTCCGCGTACCCTGACTGGAAGAGGCCCACGAGCGGACTGTCGCCGAGCGTCTTGCAGACCGCATGCACCTCGGAGAACTTGCTGCTCTTGCGGAAGACGTCGAGGAACGTGCCGGACTGGCGCTCGGAGCGCCGGAACGACCACAGCTTGAAGAGGATGATGCCCCAGGAGGCGATCGAAAAGAGGATCAGGATCAGGAGGACGCCCTGAGCGATCGGACTGGAGCGGGCAACCAGACGGAACACATTCCCGCCCAGGCCGCCCTCGGGCGCGGCAGCGCCTTGCACCTGGAGTGCAAGCGCCAGGTATCCAAGCGTGCGCAAGCAGGCCTCCGCTTCATGGTTGACGCGCCGCTGGGACAGCGCAGATACGCTAGCGTAGCACGCGTCAAAATGGCTGTCAAATGTATGATATCATTGCGGTTCCCGGCTTTTCTCCCTGGTCCTCGCGGGGACACGCATGCTCCGATTCCTCGACATCCGCAACCTGGCCGTCATCGAGGCGGTCGAGATCGAGTTCGGCGAGGGACTCAACGTCCTCACCGGCGAAACCGGCGCTGGCAAGTCCATCCTCATCGAGGCGGTCGGCCTGCTCCTCGGCGAGCGCGCCTCGCCCGATCTGGTCAGAACCGGAGAAGACTGCGCCACAGTCCAGGCGGTCTTCGACGGCGAGGATGGCGATGACCTGATCATCAGACGCGAGGTGACCACCCAAGGCCGGAGCCGCGCGTTCGTCAACGGAAGCCTGGTCACCGCCGCCGCCCTGCGCGAACTGGGCGCTCGCCTGGTGGACCTCCACGGTCAGCACGAGCACCAGGCGCTCCTCGATCCGGAGTGCCACCTCGATCTGCTCGACCGGTTCGGCGCCGTCGAGTCCCAACGGCGCGAGACCGAGGAGGCGTTCGCCCGGCTCCAGGCCGCACGCTCCACGCTCAACGAAGCCAGGCAACAGGAACGGCAGCGGGCGTCCCGTCTCGAGCTGATCGACTTCCAGCTCAACGAGCTCGAGCGCATTCAGCCGAAGCCGGGCGAGGACGACGAATTGTCCGCGCTTCGAATGCTGCTGTCCAGCGCCGAGCGCGTTCGACGCCTGGCCGACGAGAGCTACGCCATCCTCTACGATCGCGACGACGCGGTCCTGGCGGGGCTCGGCCAGGTGTGGCGCCGGGTGGGTGAGTTGGCGTCGCTCGATGCCCGGTTCGCTCCGTATGTCGAGAGCCGCGACAGCATCAAGTCACAGTTGGACGATCTGGCGACGTTCCTGCGCGGGTACGCGGCCAGCATCGATACCTCGCCGGCAAGACTGCAGGAGGTCGAGGACCGCCTGGCCACCCTCGAGCGGTTGAAGCGAAAGCACGGCCCGACGCTGTCGGACGCGATCGCGACACAGACGGCCCTGCGGACCGAACGCGCGTTGCTCGAGTCGATCGCGGAACGGATGCCTGAAATTGAGAAGGAAGTGGCAGACGCAACCAGCCAATTCAGCGCGACCGCATCGCGCCTTTCCAGCCTCAGGCGGCCGGCCGCGGCGACGTTTGCTCACGATCTGGAGCGACAACTGGCGGACCTCGCCATGGAACACACCCGATTCGAGGTGCGGTTCAACCCCCAGCCGCTGGCACAGGATCGATGGGTGAGCCGGGGCATCGACTCCGCCGAGTTCTACGTCTCACCTAATCCTGGCGAAGACCTCCGTCCCCTCACTCGCATCGTCTCGGGTGGGGAGATGTCGCGTATTATGCTGGGAATAAAGACGTTAGCGTCATTGGACCAACCGGGGAAGTCGTTGGTGTTCGATGAGGTGGACGCAGGGATCGGGGGAAGGGTCGCGGATGCGGTCGGGAGCAAGCTTCAGGCGCTCGGACAGGCCTTCCAGGTTCTGTGCATCACCCACTTGCCGCAGATTGCCGCCTATGGCACGCGCCACTTTCGGATCCAGAAAGAGGTCCGCGGCGGACGCACGACGACTCGGGTCGAGTCACTCGACGCGGCCGGCCGTGAGGACGAACTGGCTCGGATGATCGGCGGGGTAGCGATCTCCTCTGCGGCACGCCAAAGCGCACGGGAGTTGCTTCGGACTCGGCAGGTCGGCACCAGAGAGGCGAAAGGCGAAAGCGCAGACCATGCGAAAGGCGAAAGCGAAACCTCACAGGCGAAGGGACGGAGGCGGTAGGCAGGATGGCACGCAAGTACCTGATTGAAACGTTTGGCTGCCAGATGAACTTCCACGACTCGGAGCGGATGGCAGGGCTGCTCGAGCAGGCGGGCTATGAGTCAACCGGCGACGCGCTGGATGCCGATGTCGTCGTGCTGAACACCTGCAGCGTCCGGGAACATGCCGCCGAGAAAATCTTCTCGCGACTCGGCGAGCTCCGCGTCCAGGGCGAGGAGACGGGCCATCGTCCGCTCATTGCCGTGGCGGGCTGCGTCGCCCAGCAGGAGGGCGAGAGACTGCTGAAGCGCGCACCCTACGTGGACGTGATTGTCGGCACCCAGGCGGCCCGACAGTTGCCCGTCCTGGTGGATCGGGCCTCCGTCACGGGCCGGACGGCGATCGACCTCAACCCCTATGAAGACGTCAGCTTCCCTCTGGGCATCGTCAGGCGATCGGACGCCGTGCGTGCGTGGGTGACCATTCTCGAGGGCTGCAACGACCACTGCAGCTTTTGCGTGGTGCCGTACACTCGAGGCCAGGAACGGATGCGCCCGAAGGCTGATATCCTGGCCGACATCCGGGAGGCTGTCGAGTCAGGCCACCGGGAGGTTCAACTCCTCGGGCAGATCGTGAATCACTACCAGGCACCGGACGATCCGACCTGTGACTTCCCGGCACTTCTCGAGGCCGTCAACGACGTGGCCGGCGTCGAACGCATCCGGTTCGCCAGCCCGCATCCGCGCCACGTCTCGCCCCGACTCATCGACGCCATCAGGGACCTGCCGAAGGTCTGCAAGCACCTGCATCTCCCCGTGCAGTCGGGCTCGACACGAATGCTCGAAGCGATGCGTCGGCGCCACACCCGCGACCAGTACCTCGAACTCGTCGCTAGGGTCCGGCAAGCAATCCCTCGGATCGCCTTGTCCACGGACGTGATCGTCGGATTCCCCGGGGAAACCGATCGTGATTTCGACGACACCCTGATGCTGGCCGAGGAAGTCAGGTTCCACTCGATGTTCGCCTTCAAATACTCCGAACGGCCGAACACGCTCGCCGCCAAGCGCATGAAAGACGATGTGTCGGAGGCGGAGAAGGGGAGGCGATTGACCGCCATCCTGGATCTCCAGCGGCGGATACAGTCAACGCTGCACGAAGCGATGGTCGGCACGACGTGCGACGTGCTGGTTGACTCGAGGAGCCGGCGACGCAGTCATGAGTTGGCGGGTCGCACCAGCGGCAATACGGTCGTCAATTTTCCGGGCCAGGCCGACTGGGTGGGGCGGACCCTTCCGGTGACGATCCTCAGAGCGGGGCCCAACAGTCTCTGGGGTGAAGTGACGATATCCCCTGACGGGCAGTTCGCATGACACGCTGCTCGAAGCAGCGTTGACAGCGCCGCGACTGGCGCCTACGTTGTACGCGCCTGAGACGCGACGCCGGCTGGGCCTTTGGAGACTCCATGCAGATCGAGATGACCATCAAGGGGCTCATGGTTGACCCCATCACGAACATGCCGATCATCATCCTCCGGGACGGAGACGGGCAGCGGGTTCTGCCGATTTGGGTCGGCATCTTCGAGGCGAATGCGATCGCGCTTCAGATGGAGAACGTGGCAACGCCGAGGCCGATGACCCACGATCTGCTTCGAAACATCATCCAGGATCTGAACGGGAACGTCACGAAGATCGTGGTGTCCGACCTGCGCGACAATACGTTTTACGCGCTGATCTACGTTCAGAACGGCAGCGACACGGTCGCCATCGACGCCCGCCCGAGCGACGCGATTGCCCTGGCGCTTCGAACGCAGGCTCCTATCTTCGTCGAGGAAACCGTGATCGACAATGCGAAGGGCATCGACTTCAGCACGGACAAGGGCGACACCGAGCGCCTGCAAAAGTGGCTCGAGAGCCTGGACCCCGAGGAACTGGGCAAGTACAAGATGTAGAAGGTCTTCGGCCCCGAGTTGTCCGCCCGGCGCGGCCGGTGGCGTGGGTGTGCGCCGCCGCACCTTACGTATTGCAATTGACAGTTCAGCTCCCCGTTCCTAGAATAGCGAAGCCCACCGGGTCCTCGACTGCGCACACCCGTCTACTGAACGCCACCCATGATCCTTGCGATTGCAAACCAGAAGGGCGGGGTCGGAAAGACCACGACCGCAATCAATCTCAGCGCGGCGCTGTCGCTGCGCGGCTACAAGACGCTTCTCGTCGACCTCGATCCGCAGGCCAACAGCACGATGTCCTACCTCGACATCAGGGGCGTCTCGCGGAGCCTGTATGACGCGCTCGTCGAGGACAACTGTGCCATCGCCGACATCATCCTCCCGTCTCCCGTCGAGAAACTATCAATCCTTCCGTCGCGCATCGGACTGGCCAAGTTGGAGGCGAAGCTGGTGGGGGAGATGGATGCGCATTTCCGGTTGAAGGACAGGCTCGAGCCTGTGACCAAGACACAGGACATCATTGTCATCGACTGTCCGCCGGCACTCGGCCTCCTGACCGTCAACGCGCTCGTTGCCGCGACGCATTTAGTGATCCCCATTCAGTCATCGTATTTTGCCCTGGAGGGTACTGACGATCTGCTCGAGACGGTGGAAAAGGTGCGCAGTCGTGCGAATCCGGCGCTCGAAATCATGGGGGTTCTGATCACGATGCACGACAAGCGGACGTCCCTGGCGCGCGACATCCGGGCGCAGATCCAGAAGGTCTTCGGCGCCAAGGTATTCAATACCGTGATTACCAAGAGCGTTCGGCTCGAAGAGAGTCCGGCGTACAAGGAATCCATCTTCACCTTCGCGCCTGACTCCAGCGGCGCGACCGAGTATTACACGCTGTCCGAGGAGGTAATGGATCGTGTCTAGGCGAGGGCTCCCTGAAACGGTACGCATGCGTCACGATGAGCACTACGTCGAGACGCTGACCGCGTCTGCCGGATCTCCCATTGGACGGGTCGTCGCCATCGAGCAGATCGATCCCAACCCCTCGCAGCCCAGGCAGATGATGGGCGATCTCTCCGAGCTCATCGCCTCGATTTCCGAGAAGGGGATCCTCGAACCGTTACTGGTCAGGCAGAGAGGGGATCGCTATCAAATCGTGGCGGGTGAGCGTCGATACCAGGCCGCGGTCCAGGCTGGCCTCAACGAGCTCCCGGTCGTCCTGCGCGACGCCGATGACACCGAGGTGATCGAGTTGGCCCTGGTCGAGAACCTCCAGAGGAAGGACCTGACGGCGTTCGAGGAGGCGGACGCGCTTCAGGGACTCGTGCAGGGCTGCGCCTACACGCACGAAGACCTTGCCAGGCGCCTGAGCCGTTCGCGAACCTCGATTACCGAGTCGCTCTCACTCACGAAGATGCCAGAGGATGTGCGAAACCTTTGTCGGCTGGCCGACATTTCGTCTAAGTCTTTGCTTCTAGAGATAGTTAGGCAATCAGACCATCAGAAAATGATGGCGTTGGTCGAGCGAATCGCCTCGAGGCAATCCACCCGCGAGGACGTGCGGAGGGAGACGGCCAAGCCGAAGGCTGCGCGTCCAGGCAGACCCGCCCCGTTCACATTCAACTACAAGCCACCAACGAAGGCCTTTTCGCTACAACTCAGGTTCCGCAAGGGTTCGGTTGAGCGGCAGGAGATTATTGAGACCCTCGAGAACATCCTGCTCGAGCTGCGCCAGGCGGAGTAGCGAGCTGCGCCAGACGGAGCAGCGGATGGAGTCCATCGGCCCCAGACCGAAGCGTCTCGTGGCCTCCTTGGTATCGCAAGTTAACATAACATACATTATCAGACACGATTTAAAACACGCCCAGATTGCCCCTGTGCATATCTTGCGGATCCTTCACCCTCACCGTCCGCCCCAATCCTCACCTGATTCCAGCCCCGCCCGCCGCCATCCATAACGCGCCGGCGCCCGTGCCCGGCGACTGTGTTATCGTGTTCCCGCGCTCATGTTCCGGATCATCGACCGCTACGTCGTCCGCGAAATCCTGCCGCCCACGCTCCTGGCGCTCCTCGTCTTCACCTTCATGCTGATGATGGGGCCCATCGACCGCGTCGCCCAGGCCCTCCTCGCCAAGGGCGTCGCCGTCCCCGTCATCGGCCGCATGCTCCTGCTGCTGGTCCCGCAGGCCCTCGCCGTCACCATCCCGATGGCGTTCCTCCTGGGACTCCTCGTCGCATTCGGCCGTCTGTCCGGCGACAGCGAATGGACCGCCATGCAGGCGTGCGGCGTGAACCTCGCAAAGCTGCTCCAGCCCGTCCTGGCACTCGGGCTGGTCTGCTGGGCGGCCACGCAGTGGGTCCTCGTCGTGGCGGTTCCCTGGTGCAACCAATCGTTCCGCGAGCTGGAATACGGAGTCGTCGCCGCCCGCGTGGAAAGCGAAATCAAGCCGCGTGTCTTCTTCGAGGACTTCCCCGGCCTGGTCCTGTACGCCCGCGACGTCGCACAGGGGGTCCCTGGTTGGATCGATGTGTTCGTTGCCGAAACCGGTCAGCCTGGGCCGCCCGTCGTCTCGGTCGCCCGCCATGGCCGGATGCTCATCGACCGCGAGCATCGGAAGATCGAAATGGTGCTGGAGGATGGCATCAGTCACAAGCTCGGCACCGATGCGACCGGCCAGGACCGTTACGACGCCAACAGCTTCCAGAGCCTCATCCGGGACCTGGACCCCAAGCAGGTGTTCCCTCAGGACCGCCCGCAGAAGGGCGAGGCCGAGATGACCGTCGCGGAACTGCGCAAGATGGCGGCAGAACTTCGTCGCGAGGGACGCCCGGCCGATCGGCCCGAGATCTACATCCACCAGAAATTCTCGATTCCAGTTGCCTGCCTGGTGTTCGCCTTCATGGGCCTCGGTCTCGGCGTGAGCACGAGCCGCGGTGGCAAGCTGGCGGCGTTCGCCCTCGGAACGGGAGTGATCTTCGCCTACTACGTGGTGATGTATGCGGGGCGTGCAATGTCCATCGGCGGATTGATGCCGGGCTGGCTTGCCGCATGGCTGCCCAACATCGTGCTCGGCCCCCTGGCCCTTCTCATCGTCGTCGGGCGCACCCGCTCCTCCGGGCGAGGCCTGCGGTTCTCCCTCCCGTCTGCCGCGCGCCCCAACGACGAGAACGACCGCCCGGCGGTTGCTCACTCCCCTGCGGGCCAGGCGGCGGCGCGGGTCATCCTCGTCGTGAAGGTGCCTCAGCTGGGCCTGCCGCGCCCCGGCATTCTCGATCGCTACCTCTCGAAGATGTATCTCCGCGTCCAGGCGCTGACGTTCGTCAGCCTGCTCGGGATCTTCTACATCTCGACGTTCATCGACCTGTCCGACAAGCTGTTCAAGGGCAAGACCACGGCGGACGTGATGCTGCGGTACTTCTATTTCCAGACGCCGCAGTTCATCTACTACGTCCTGCCCATTTCGGTCCTTCTCGCCAGTCTGGTCACCATTGGCGCGATCACCAGGAGCAGCGAGCTGGTGGTCATGAAGGCCTGCGGGATCAGTCTCTATCGCATCGCGGTGCCGCTCCTGGCGTTTGGCGCGGCCGCGAGCGTGCTGCTGTTTGCGCTCGAGGAGCATCTGCTCGCCCACTCGAATCGCCAGGCGCAGGAACTCGAGCACCTGATTCGCATCGGCACCGTGCGAAGTTCGGGGATGCTGAACCGTCGATGGGTCGTCGGGCGCAACGGCGAGATCTACCACTACCTGTTCTTCGACGCGCGCCGGGCCGAGCTCCGCGAGTTGTCCAAGTTCGAATTCGACCGAAAGACCTGGCGGCTGTCTCGCGTCACCTACGTCAGCGCAGCCCGATTCGTGCCCTCGTCTGCGGTGGCGGACGGGAGCGTCGGGACCTGGATCGCCGACCGCGGTTCAGTCCGGGAGCTCGATGCCCGCGGCGACCCCCGGACGTTCTCAGCTTTCACGCACCGCTCGCTGACGATGGAGCCGCCCGACTACTTCGGGACCGAGCAGCCGGAGGCGGACAGGATGACCTACGGTGAGCTGAGGCAGTACATCGAGGAGATGCGGTCGGCCGGCCTCAATGTCGTTCAACCGCTCGTCGGCCTCCACCGGAAACTGTCCTTTCCCTTCGTCACCATCATCATGACGCTGCTGGCGGTCCCCTTTGCCGTGACGACTGGCCGGCGCGGCGCCCTCTACGGCGTGGGCGTCGGCATCGTGCTGGCTCTCGTGTATTGGACCGCCAACAACATGTTCGGCGTCGTCGGAGTCGCGGGGATGATCTCGCCCGCCCTGGCCGCGTGGGCTCCAAATCTGCTGTTCGGCGCGAGCGCCGCCTACCTGCTGCTGACTGTCAGAACATAGCCTGCCGTGGTGGCGTCCCCGAGGGGCCTGCGGAGGTGCGGGCGTCGCCGGTTAATACGAAGCGCTTCGTAGAAAGCAGTACGAACTGTTTCGTATGTCTTTCCCTGAAGGTTTCTGCGAGTGTGCCGCGACGATTCCGACCCTGAATTTTGCGCGGGAGCGCCCGGCTACCGGGAGGCCTGGGCGCCGAGGAGCCTGACGTTCGATACCGTGAACGAGCCACTGGCGCCGGGGCCGGCGTTCACCGTGTCCACGACGAACAGGAGGCTGTCTACCGCGGCGAGTGCGGGCAAGCGCCTGGACGTGGCGCCGACCGGCGTCATCTCGACAAGAGGAATGACGATCTCTCGGGGCGCGAGATCGAGGTACACGGAGCGGTGCCACCGCTCCCCCTCCCCGCCGGCCGGCTTGCGCAGCTGGACGGAGACACGCATCGGGCGGTCGGCGACGGCATGGAACGTAAGGAAGGACGCCCCAGCCGGCACGGCGATGCCGGCAATGAGGGCGGCATACGGGGCGACCGTTCCAGAGGGTCCCAGGCGGTACGTGAGTCGAACGTCATCACCGAGTCGCCCCACATCTCCGGCAGACACGCCGTCGCGCTCCATGTGCCACGCACCCGCCGGGGTGACCTTCGCCACAACCTCCCCGGCGGCAATTGGATCACGAGCAGGCGTCCGGGGTCTCGTGCCCACGTAGATGGGATTGCCCACGATCCACGGAACCGGGACGGCGCGCGTTCCGGCTGACAGCCAGACCTCAGCCCGATACCCGCCCGGACGGTCGGTCGCGTAGGTCAACTCCTGCGCCCGGACCCGGTGTACCTCCACTCCGTCCCGGAAGAGCACGATGCGCCCTCCGGCGGGTACATTGGCGCGGACGCGGATGACGGCGGGGTCCGTCAGAGCGAGCGTCTCCCCTTCCCTCGCCGCCGCTGGCCCGCTGCGTGCACTGAATTCGAACACCGCCGGCCCCGCGCGCCCATCGAGGACGCTGTGCACGCGGCCCGCGCGAATCCCGTCGAGAACAGCTGCGGCATCCTCGGCCGGCTGGCCGCTCAGTCCATGCAGGAGCAGGACCTGCAGGGATGATGTCCGAAACGACGCTTCATAGGACGGCAGCCTGACGAACGCGTGGTCTTCGTACGGGTCCGGTCGGTGTCGCCAACCGACCCGCGCGTGCGCATCGGTTCCCGCCAGCGCAACGATCGGGCGCTGGACCGCAAGGCGGCTCCACCGTTCGAGCGTGGCCGGCCGCGAGATCAACGCGGCGAGCGTACCAACCGGCTGCAGCGGGTACGTCGCGATCGCTCGGATGAGCCGGGGGGCCGAGGCGTCGCGCCACTGGCTGTCGCCGTTCAGCCACTCCACCGCGTCGAACGGCAGTTCCCACTCGGGCCATGCAAGTGCGGCTTTCGGAGAATCCGGGTGAGTGACGACGCCAAAGCCGCCGAAGCGGTGCACGTCCTCCACGACGTCTCGCGGTTCCCCGCCGAGCGGGTACGGGGTCCGTCCAAGCCCGAGTGCGGCGTAGTGACCACCGGTCGTGCTGATCTCGACGCCATCGATCACCAGGACGCCCGCCCGGTAGGCGGGCCGATCCGGTTGACGCGACCCGTCCCCGTGGTCGGTGATGATGACGAAATCCAGTCCGGCCCGGGCCGCGGCCGCCGCCACCTCATCGACGGTGCCGGTTCCATCCGATCGTTGTGTGTGGATGTGGAAGACGCCCCGCGCGGTGGTCTGGGGTTGCCACGATGGCGGAACCAGCCTCGCCGGCGCGGGGGGCATGAGGACGAGAACAGCGAGGAGCGCCACGGCCAGCACGACCCCGGCGCCCCTCAGCACGCGAATTCCGGACATCACGATCTCGATCTGGCCTCGGGCTATCGGCCTACTTCAGGCCCGCATCCGTCTGGAGCGCCGAGACCCGGTCGGTCCGCTCCCAGGTGAAGTCGGGATCGTTCCGGCCGAAGTGGCCGAACGCTGCCGTCTTGCGGTAGATCGGCCGCCGAAGGTCGAGTTCCTCCATGATGCCGCGCGGGGTGAGCTTGAAGTGCGAGCGCACCAGTTCGGTAATCTTCGCATCGGAGATGCGGCCCGTTCCATACGTCTCGATCATCACCGAGACCGGATCGGCCACTCCGATGGCGTACGCGAGCTGCACCAGGACACGGTCGGCCAGTCCGGCCGCGACGCAGTTCTTGGCGATGTAGCGCGCCATGTAGCAGGCCGAGCGGTCCACCTTGGTCGGGTCCTTGCCCGAGAACGCACCGCCACCGTGCGGAGCGGCTCCACCGTAGGTGTCCACGATGATCTTGCGGCCTGTCACACCGGCATCGCCCTGCGGCCCGCCGATGACGAAGCGCCCCGTCGGGTTGACATAGATCTTCGTGCGGTCGTCGATCATGGTGGCCGGCACAACCGGCTTGATCACCCGCTCGATGATTCCCTCGCGCATCGTCTCCTTGTCCACGAGCGCGCTGTGCTGGCTCGACACGACGATGGCGTCGATGCGGACCGGGTTGCCATCGACGTACTCAATCGTCACCTGGGACTTGCCATCCGGACGGAGGTAGTCGAGGATGCCGTCGCGCCTGGCCCGCGAGAGCCCCATGCACAGCTTGTGAGCGAGCATGATCGGCAGCGGCATGAGCTCGTCGGTCTCGCGGCAGGCGTACCCGAACATCAGGCCCTGGTCGCCGGCCCCGCCGGGATCGACACCCATGGCGATGTCGGGTGATTGTTCGTGAATCGAAGAGAGCACCGCGCAGGTGTCGCAGTCGAAGCCGTACTTCGCCCGCGTGTAGCCGATTTCCTTGATGGTCTCGCGGACGATCTTCGGAAAGTCCACGTAACAACTCGTGGTGATCTCGCCGGCGATCATGGCGAGTCCCGTCGTGACCAGTGTTTCGCACGCGACGCGTCCAACGGGATCCTGCGTGAGGATCGCGTCGAGGATCGCATCGGAAATCTGGTCGGCGATCTTGTCCGGGTGGCCTTCGGTCACCGATTCGGACGTGAAGAGATGGCGGCCGTCACGGCTCATTCGTCGAGTCCTCCGCACTAGCGGCAGTTGGTGGAGACGCGCGGCGCGGCCTGTACGCGACAGCCGCGTGGTCTGTCTCCGATCCGCTAACTGTATCTGTCGGCGCGGCTTCCGGTCAAGAGACCCGGCGGGCGTTCAGCGCCGCGGATGGAACTGTTCGTAGATCGTCTTCAGGCGGGCGTCGAGGACGTGCGTGTAGATCTGGGTCGTCGACAGATCGGCGTGGCCGAGCATCATCTGGATGGCCCGAAGGTCGGCACCGTGGTCGAGCAGGTGCGTGGCGAACGAGTGCCGCAGCACGTGCGGACTGAGGTCGCGCGGCAGGCCGGTGGTCCGGCCATGGCCCTTGAGGATCTTCCAGAAGCCGACTCGGGAGAGCGGTCCACCGCGCCCGTTCACGAACAGGCGCGGTGAGGGGCGGTTCTTGAGAATCGCCGGCCGGCCATCGCGGACGTAGCGCTGCACCCACGCGATCGCCTGGTCCCCCATCGGCACGAGGCGTTGCTTGTCGCCCTTCCCCGTGCACGTCAGGTACCCGCCCTCGAGGTTGAGGTCCACCGGGCGAAGCCCGACGAGTTCCGACACGCGCAGGCCCGTGGCATACAGGAGTTCGATCATCGCACGGTCGCGCAGACCGCGCGGCGTCGACACGTCCGGGGCGGCGATCAGCCGATCGACCTCGTCCTCTGTCAGGAACCGTGGCAACGCGGGCCAGGCCCGCGGGGCGCGCAGGTCGTCGGCGGGGCTCGACTCCAGGCGCCGGTCGAGCACGAGGAACCGGTAGAAGCCTCGGACGCACGCAACGGTCCGGGCGGTCGAGCGGGGTGAAAGTCCGGCCGACATCATGGCGCGTACGAACGCCTCGAGGTCCTGGCGCGTGAACGCGGTGGCAGGAACCCCGGTCTCCTCAGCGTACCGGCCGAGGGCGGCCAGGTCGCGACTGTAGCTCTCGAGGGTGTTCGCGGCCAGCCGGCGCTCGACGCGCAGATGATCGAGAAAGGCGTCGATGACATCCGAGGAATCCGTCGTCGGCATTCGCGCACTAGCTTCGACCGGGTGCGACGCCAAGTCAAGCGGGCCGCCTCGAAGAGGTTCTGTGGCGACTTCCGGCGTTTGACAGGCCTGCACCCGAGGACTAGTATTTCGGCTTCCCTCGGGGCACCGGCTGAAACCATGTCTACCCAATCCAAGTGGCAACAACTGCCCACCGAAGCCATCAATCCGGCCAGTCTGGGCATCGACAAGCTCTCCCCAACGGCGATCATCGACCTCATGGTTGACGAGGACCGCAAGATCCTGGTGGCGCTGACCCGCGAGAAGGAACGCATCGCCCTCGGCGTCGAACTCATCAGCCAGTCGCTGCGCAAAGGCGGCCGGCTGGTGTTCGTGGGTGCCGGCACGAGCGGACGGCTGGGCGTGCTCGAAGCGGCAGAGATCCCGCCGACGTTCGGGACGGACCCGTCGCTCGTCCGGGCGATCATGGCTGGCGGCACCAAGGCGCTCGTCCGCGCCCGAGAAGGCGTCGAGGACAACTTCGAGCAGGGATCGCGGTCGGTGGCGCGGCTTCGGCCCAGCGCCAAGGACGTGTTCGTCGGCGTCTCGGCGAGCGGCATCACGCCCTTCGTGCGCGGCGCGCTCAACCGGGCGCGCAACGCCAACGCGAAGATCATCTTCGTCACCTGCTATCCGGGGACCGAACTCCAGACCTTCGTGGATCTCACGATCGCCCCGAGCGTCGGGCCGGAAGTCATCGCCGGATCCACGCGCCTCAAGGCCGGCACGGTGACGAAGATGGTGCTGAACATGCTCACGACCGGCGCGATGGTCCGGATCGGCAAGACCTACGGCAACCTGATGGTGGACGTGCGGACCGGCTCGGAGAAGCTCAAGGACCGAGCCCGACGGATCCTGACGATCGTGAGCGGCATCGACTACGACAGCGCCGACCGCGTGCTGCGTCGCGCGCACTGGAACGTGAAGACGGCGATCGTCATGCAGAAGACCGGCTTGCCGTACCGGAAGGCTCAGTCCAAGCTGCGGAAGGCCGACGACCTCGTGCGCGAAGCGATCGGCGAGGACATCGAACCGCGCCTGCGCGAACTGCTCGACGCGGCCGAGAAGCCAAGGCACGCGCCCGTTCCCCTATAGGCCGGTCCTAGACGTAGGCCGGCACCTTCGCCCCGCCCCCCAACTCCGCCAGGGCCAGATGGACCGCTCCCATCGCCGGGGGCTCCTCGAGTCGCTGCACGTCGGCACCGGGCGCAATCACGGACATCCGGCGCGCGGCCTCATTCGCCAGCCAGGGAATGCCGCCGAGGATCCCCCCGGACAGCAGGAACGGGAAGCTGGTGTCGGCCATGTCGAGCCGGCGGACGACGGAAGACGCCGCCTGGATCAGTTCGTCGGCTGCCTCGGCGAGAATGCACGCGGCCACGGCATCCCCTTCCTCGCGCGCCCGATCGACCATGGGCGCAATGGCCGCGATCGAAGCCAGCGCGAGTTCCTTGTAGTACACCAACTGCACGAGGTCGGTCGCCTTCTCGAGCCGCCAGTGCTGCAGGACTGCCTCGGTCAGCGCGGTGCGGGGTCCGCGGCCGTCAGCCTGCCGCATCACCGCACTGAGCGCGCGCCGGCCGATCCAGTAGCCGCTGCCCTCGTCGGCGAGCACGTGTCCCCATCCACCCGAACGGGCCGCTCGATTCTGCGCGTTGCGTCCGTAGACGATCGACCCGGTTCCCGCGATCAGCACGACTCCCGGTCCGGCGCCGGCGCCGGCGACGAGCGCGATGAGCGCGTCGTTGACGACCAGGGCCCGGGCCCTGAACCCAATCCGCCGCAGAATGCCCAGGCCAATCTGGCTGTCAGACGGGCGGTCGGCTCCCGCGAGCCCCAGGCAGATCGCCGACGGCACGATGTCGCGGTCTCCGATGGCGTCCTCCATCACCTGGTGCAACGCCTTTTCGACGGCCAGCTCTCCGGCGGTGCTGAGGTTCGCGCCCCCGGCCCGCGCGTGAGAAATGACCTCTCCGTTCTCATCCGCCAGCAGACAGACCGTCTTCGTACCGCCCGCGTCGATTCCGACCACGTACTTCATGGGCACTCCCGAGGACATTCGGACGACAGACCTCATGCGACCGGTCGGAGGATACGGAGAGGCTGGCGCCGTGTCAACCGGCGGCGCGTGTGCGCGTCGCGTGTGTGCCGCGTTTGACAGGAGGCGCACCCCCTGATAAATTCGATCGGTTCTATGCACTTTTGCTTCGGTTCCCATGTCGGGCGCGCGGCGGCCCGATCGATCGGTGTCACGTGCACGGCGGTGCTGACCGTTCTCCTGCTCGCGCCGGCCAGTGCCGCGCCGGCCCGCCCCACCGACGATCGGGAGGTCCGAGCCTTGTGGGTGGTGCGCACGTCGCTCACCAGCCCGGCGGCCGTCGCCGAGATGGTCCGGCGCGCGCAGGCGGGCCAGTTCAACACGCTCCTGGTCCAGGTGCGGGGACGCGGAGACGCGTACTTCAACGACGGCCTCGAACCGCGCGCGGCGGCCCTCGCGGGCCAGCCCGACTCGTTCGATCCCCTGGCGGCCACCTTGAAGCTCGCGCACGCCCAGGGCATCCGGGTTCACGCGTGGATCAACATCGCGCTCGTGGCGAGCGCCATCGACGCGCCGGCCTCGCGCGGTCACATGGTCTACGCTCACCCCGAATGGCTGATGGTGCCGCGTCCGCTGGCCCGCGACATGGTCCTCCTCGACGCGCACAGCCAACTCTATCTCGACAAGCTGATGCGCTGGGCCCGGTCGCAGTCCGGCGAAGTCGAGGGCCTCTACGCCTCCCCTATCCCGCAGGAAGCTGCGGACGCCACGGTGGCCATTGTTGCCGACATCGTCTCCCGTTATCCGGTCGACGGCGTGCACCTGGACTACATTCGATATCCGAACGACGAGTTCGACTACAGCCGCGAGGCACTCCAGGCATTCAAGGCGAGCGTGGTGCAGAGCCTCGACGAGTCCGAGCGGAGACAACGGGAACGCGCCCTCGGACCGGATCTCGTGGGATGGGCCGATGCCTTTCCGGACCGGTGGCGCGAGTTCAGGCGCGACCGGTTGACGACGCTGGTGACACGGCTTCGTGAGAGCGTCAAGACGCGACGGCCCGAGGCGCTCTTCTCGGCCGCCGTCCTGCCTGACGCCGCCGAAGCGTCGTCGCGCCGACTGCAGGACTGGGGCACGTGGCTCCAGCAGCAACTCCTCGACGTGGTCTGCCCGATGGCCTATGCGACGGATGCCGCGGCATTCACCGCTCAGGTTGCCAGTACCCGCCAGGCGGCCGGATCGCGGCAGGTGTGGGCCGGCATCGGCGCCTACCGCCTGTCGTCGTCGCAGACCATTGAGAACATCCAGATCGCGCGCCGCCTCGGCGTGAGCGGCGTCGTCCTCTTCTCCTACGACAGTCTCATCAGCCTGCCCAAGGGCGTGGAATACCTCGCCCAGGTCGCACGCGCCGCCTTCTCCAAGTAGCACGCCATGGCAGGCTTCGACGCGGCGCGGCAAATCCTCGACAAGGCCGTGGCCGAACGCGTCTTCCCTGCGGCCGCTGTGGAAGTGGGCCGGACGTCCGGCTGGGTCTGGCGCGAAGGCCTCGGACGGCTCGACTACTCGGCGCAGGCCTCGCCCACCACCCCCGACACGCTGTTCGACCTTGCTTCACTGACGAAGGTCCTCGCCACGACGACGCTGGCCATGACGCTCGTGGACAGCGGGGCCATCGACCTGGACGGGCCGGTGAACCGGTGGCTCCCGGCGTGGCGCGGGGACGGACGCGACGATGTGCGAGTCATCGATCTCCTGGAACACGCGTCCGGGCTGCCTGGCGTGCGGCCGCTCTACCAGTCGTCGTCTGGTCGCGCAGCGTTTGAAGCGGCGATCTGCCGAGAAGAGCTGGAATACCCGCCCAGGTCACGTTCCGTCTACAGCGATCTCGGGTTCATCCTCCTCGGATTCCTGGTCGAGTCGGCCGGCGGCGCGGCGCTCGACGAGCAGTTTGATGGCGTGCTGCGGAACGCCGGTCACGCCGCGACGGTATGCGGACGCCCGGTCCCCGACGCGGGTTCGCTCGACCTGACATTCCATCCCCGGAACGAATGGCTGAGGCGAATGGCGCCCACCCGCAGCGACCCGACGACGGGCCGCTCGAGACCTGGCACCGTGGACGACCCGAACGCGGCGGCGCTCGGTGGCGTGGCCGGACACGCTGGACTGTTCGGAACCGCCCCGGCGGTCGGCTGGTGTGCCCGTGAGATTCTTGGCGCGCGGCTGCGCCGTGACGGATTCGCCATCGCACCACCCGCGATCGTCGAGCGCTTCACCCGCCGGACCACTCGCGTGCCCGGCAGCTCCCGCGCGCTCGGATGGGACACGATGCTGCCCGCCTCGTCATGCGGCACGCACATGTCGCCGCAGGCCTTCGGCCACACGGGATTCACTGGAACCTCACTGTGGATCGATCCGGTGGCCGACATCTACGTGGTGCTGCTCACCAACCGCGTTCATCCCGAAGCCGGCCCGGGCGAACCGATGACCGCCGTCCGGCGTGCGTTCCACGACGCCGTCATGAACGCGGTTTCATAGGCGGACAAATCCAACCAGGGTCTCGCGTGCCACGTCCACACCGAAGATGGTGTCGCGTCGAACGCCAGAAACAACGTGGGCAGCGAAGCGAGTTCGGCGGTTTGAGGCGAAGCGTCGCTAGACATCTTCCAGGGGTCAGAGCGTGACGAATGAAGCACGTTCTCGCGCCGCGCTTCCGCCCCTGGAAGATGTCGATGACGACGCCGGAGGCGTCGTCCAGAAACAACGTGGGCTAGCGAAGCGAGTTCGGCGGTTTGAGGCGAAGCTTCGCTAGCCGCCCGGCTTCCGTGGACGAGGTGGTGGCTGGGGAGCGTCACCGGAACCGCCCCGCGGACCGCTGCCCGGTCCAGAGAGACCGCCGCCGATCCCGATGCCCGGTTGAAAGCCCCCGCCCGGCGGCACGCCCTGGCCGGGCTGGCCCCGCGGACCACCGGGGCGGATCTGTCCAGGGCCAAAGCGGTTTGGCGTGTAGGTGAAGTCCCACTCGTTGTAGTGGGTATGCCCGTTGTACGTGCGGATGGAGGCCTCTGTGCTGGTGCTCGCCACGCCGACGATGCCACCGCGCGGACCAACGCCTGGGCGTCCCTGATCCCTCGACTGGGCATCGAACGACGTCGTCGGCTGGCGTCCCGCGTCTCCCGACTGTCCGCCTCCCAGCGCTCCACGCTGACCGCCAGGCTGGGTTCCCTGACCGCCGCCGGGCCTGGCCTGCTGGGATCCGGGCGGCGGTTCGCCGAACCGCACGAATCGGAACTCGCCGGTCTCGACCATGGGATCGCCGTATTTCTTGCGGAGGAACTTCTGCTTGAGCAGCGTGTCGACGTCGGGCGGATAGGCGCCGGCGTACTTCCGCTGGTACAGGGCAATCGAGCGCTTGTATTGCTCGCCGCGGAAGACCAGTTCGGCCTCCTTCTCGCGGCGCACCAACTGGCGCCAGGTCGGCATCGCCACGGTCATCGCGACGGCCATGATCGCCAGCATGACGAGCAGTGCGGCCATTGCGTAGCCGCGCTCGCCGATCCGCGCTTGACCCGGTGTTTTCATGTAGTACACTGCTAGGTAAACCCCATGATACCAGACCTCAGTTCGACCGATTTCCGGGGCGTGGCGAGGCGAAAGGCCGCGCGCGGTCGCATCGTCCCGGCCCTGGCTGTCTGCGGCCTCGCGCTCGTCGCCGCCTGCGAGAAGGTGCCGCTGTTCGCGCCGACCGGGACGACCATCACGCTGTACTCGAACGCGCAGGTGGTGGCACTCAACGGCACCGCGCAGATATCGGCCAGCATCGTCGAGAGCGGCGGCAACCCGGTCCAGAACGGCACGCTCATCACATTCACGACGTCGCTCGGAACCCTGAGTCCGGCCGAGGCACGGACGAACGACGGCAAGGCCACTGTCGCGTTGAACGCCGGGACCCAATCGGGCACGGCTGAGATCAACGCATTCTCCGGTTCGAACTCGGCCAAGTCCACGGTCAAGATCCTGATTGGATCGGCGGCCGTCACCGCCGTCACCGCGACGGCGTCGCCGTCGAGCGTGCCCTCCACGGGAGGCACGTCGACGATCACGGCGACGGTCGTGGACACCAACAGCAATCCGTTGCCGGGCGTGCCGGTCACCTTCACGACGGACCTGGGAACCGTGACGCCAGGCATCGCCACGACGAACTCGGGCGGCCAGGCCTCCTGCACCCTCTCGACGAGCCAGTCGTCCACGGTTACGGTCACCGCGGGATCGAAGGTGACGACGACGGTGAAGGTCGTCGCGATCGACGCGCCGACCGTCACGCTCACCGGCCCGGGCACAACACCCTCCGTCGGTCTCAGCACGACATTTACGGTGAACGTCACGAAGGGGGCGAGTTCCGGGGCGCCAATCCGGAGCGCCACCATCGACTTCGGCGACAGCAGCGGTCTACTGAACTTGGGGGCCCTGACCGGATCCGCGTCGATTCCGCACATCTATCTGAAATCTGGAACGTTCACGGTTACCGCGACCGCTACCGACGCCAACTTCCTGTCGAACTCCGTGTCGATACCGGTCAACGTCTTCCCCGCCGTGCCGTTCACGCTGACGGTGACGGCGCCGTCGGCAAGGGTCGGCACAGCCGTGACGATTTCCGCTACGCCCAGTGCGGGTGCGCCGGCCATCACGAGCTACAGATGGGACTTCGGCGATGGGACGTCCACGACCACGACTGTCGGTTCGGCTTCAAAGGTCTACTTCGTGGTGCCGGTTGGCAATCAGGTAGTCGTCAGCGTCACAGCTACGGGCTCAGACGGGCGCATTGGTGTAGGAAGCACCGTCGTGTTCATCACGCTGTAGACGCCCACTGACGCCCCAAACCGCGCAGAGGCCGGGGATTTCCATTTTCACCTGGAGGTTCCCGGCCTTCGTCAGTATTGGCTTCCCCGCACGGGCGGGACGCCCGTGCCACTCCAGCGTGCCACTCCACTCGTCACCTACACGGGCGGGACGCCCGTGCCACTCTCCTCATCACCACTCTCCGCATCACCACTCTCCGCATCACCACTCCGCATCACCACTCCGCGTAGGCGGTGCCCTCGAGCGACGTGCCCTCTGCCCCGCTCTTCACATCGAAGACGCCGGCTTCGGCCGTCGGATTGCCGGGGTCGGGTTCCGAGGGGATCGGCTGCCACGTGTCGGTGGACTCGGTCATCGGGTCCTTCGGGAGCTGCCGCATGTAGCCGTCCGACACGAGCGCGTCGAGGCTGGCGGGGTACTTTCCCTTGTCAGCATAGTACTGGTCGATGGCGTCGCGCATCCGGAAGAGGTCTTCCTTCAGCACGCCTTCCCTGGTGCGGAGGACGCCGTTGCGGTACTGCACGACGCCCATGCCGGCCAGCACCGCGACCAGCGCGACCACGACCATCAATTCGATCAGCGTGAATCCGGATTCAGCGCCAAGCCGACGCCGAAACCCTCGGAGTGTCAGCATGGTGAGCTACCAGTCCTTGTACTTCGTCCCATCGAGTGCCGTGCCGGCGCTCTTCGTGAAGACGTCGAAGACGTTCTGCCCGCCCCAACTCGTCGAGTCGGCATCGTCCTGATAGGACCGCATGCCCCACTCGGTGCTCTTGGTCATCGGATCGATCGGAATCCGCCGGAGGAACTTCAGCTTCCGGCCCGACGCGTCGTTGGCGACCTTGACGCCCTCGACGAGCGTGTCCAGGTCGGGCGGGTATCCCTCGGACCCCAGGCGGACGTCGGTCGAACCGATCATGCCCTGGTCCACGGCGTCCTTGTACTTGTCGATCGCCACGCGCATCTCGCGCAGCGTGCGGCGCAGTTCCGCTTCGCGCTGCCGCTGCATCGTCACCTTCGCCAGCGGCAGGATCGCCGAGGCCAGGATGAGCAGCATCGTGCCAACGACGACGAGTTCGACGAACGTATACCCTGCGCTCGCATCACGGAGCTGCGCGAGGCGCCGAACGATCGATCGATGGCTTCTCGTGTCCATTCCTCGGTTCGTCCTACTTCACCGTCACGGATGCCGGCGCGAACTGCAGGCTGATGACCCCCGACGGCCCGTTCGCCACGCCGCTGATCCTGAAGTTCACCGCTCCCGGCGCGATCGCATCGAACACGACTGCCGCGAGCATTCCGTCACCCGTCGCGCCGACGATGTCGCCGGTGCGCGTGATCGTGATGTCAACACGCCCGTTGGCGGAGTCCACCTGCTGGGCGAACGCGGTCGTCGCGTTCCCCTGTTTCATGAACCCCCCTTCCTGTACCGTCCGCACGCGCAGCGCCGTCGGGCTGTAGGTGAGCGTGAGGCTGAGCGTGGACGCGCGATTCATCGCGGAGCCCGACAGCGCCACTGTGTAGGGGCCACCGCCCACGCGGAGCTCGGTGCCCGGCGGCGTGACGGTGATCACCGCCGGCGGCAGGGGCGCCGCCCGCGGTGGAGTCGCTGCCGCTGCCGGCGCGCCGGCGGGAGGCGGTGGGGCCGCTGGCTGGAGAATGGCCGGCGACGGCGCCGACACCTGGCCGGCTGGCTGCGCAGTCGGTAGTGGCGGCTGGACGGCCGGCATCGTCGGCGGCGCCACTGGCTGAGCCTGCGGCTGCTGTTGGGCCGGCGGCATCATCACCGTCCCAGGGACCGGTGAACTCCCCGGCGGAATGACCGGCGTTCCCTGCTGCGTCTGGCGGCCGACGGGTGCGCCACCCACCGGTGCGGCGCCAGGCGTCCCGTACGGCTGCGTCGTGATGGGAGGTGCCGGAGTCTGTGCCGGTGCTGCAGTGGGCTGCCCCGCGGGCTGATCCGTGGTCGTGTCGGTTCCGGCCACGCCGAGCAGCGGCGGTGTTCCGCCGAGCGTGGGGTTCTGTGACGTGCCGATGTAGACCGGCTGGAAGTCCCTGTCGGTCAGGCCGTGGGTCCGGATGATGTGCGGCGTCAGCAGCATCACGATATCGGTCTGCGAGATCTGGCTCTCGTTCGCCGAGAACAACTGCTTGATCACCGGCACGTGGATCCCGCCCGGGAACCCGTTCAGCGACTTCCGTTCGTCATCGCGCAGCAGGCCGGCCAGCATGTTCGATTCGCCGTCGCGCAGGCGCATCTTCGTGGTGACCTTGCGTGAGCCGAACGACGGCAGGTTCTGGCCCGCCACGTTCACGTCGGCGGCCTTCGTGCTGCTCTCCACCATCAGGTCGAGGATGATATCGCCGTCGTACGTCACGCGGGGCGTGACCTCGAGGTTGACGCCGACCGACCGGTAGCTGAACGACGTCATCGGGTTGAACGCCGTGCCTCCGGTGACGAGCGGGCTGAATGTCGTGGACGGCACCGGGATCTCGTCGCCGAGGTTCGCGGTGAGCTTCGTGCCTTCCTGACCGCGCAGCGACGGCTTGGCGATCAGCTTGGTCTGGGAATCCGACTCGAGGAACTTGATGGTGGCCGACGGCACCTGCAGGTAGAAGTCCGCGGTGTTGATGCCGTGCACGACCGTGTTGAGGTTGAACGAACCGCCGGACGTCGTCGCCGTGGCGCCGGCTCCCGGCGTACTCCCGCTGCTCCCGCTCGGTGGCGCTTCGGGCGAGAAGTTCAGGCCGACGGCGTAATTCGACAGGTTCAGGCCGTACGACTTCGCCCGCGTGCGGTTCACCTCGAGGATCTCGACATCCACCACCACCTCGGCGCGCGGCTTGTCGTTCATCTCGATCACACGCTCCGCGATGGCGACCATCGCCGAGCTTCCGCGCATCGTGACCGTGTTCGCGCCCTTGTTCACCGAGATCTGCGGCCGGCTGATCGAGACACCGCCCTGCGGCACGATGATTTGGGTGAGCAGGGTCTGCATCTCCGTGGCGTCCGCGCTCGACAGGTAGAAGGTACGGATGACCTGGTCCTCGTACTTCTGACGGTTCTGCGGTGAGTCCAGGATGACCAAAATCGTGCGGGCGTTCAGCACCTTGTAAAAGAAGCCGTTCGACGTGAAGACGAGGTTCAGGGCCTGCTCGAGCGTCACGCCATCGAGCTCCAGCGCGGAGGGGTTCGCCTTGTCCTGCACGGTTGTGTCGTACATGACGTTGATGCCGCTCGTCTGGGCCAGGAAGTCGAGGATCTGCTTGACCATGACCCCTTGCGCGAACTTGAAGTACAGGGGCTGCCGCGAGGCGGGATTGAGCTCCGGTACCTGGCTCGTCTGGCGTGCGCGATCCTTCAACTGCTCGATCTGCGGCTTGGGCCTGGCGGCCTCGATCTTGTCGCGGAGGATCTTCTCGAGCTCGACGGCGCGCGTCGTCGCCCGGCGGTTGCCCGGATCGAACTCCGCCGCCTTCCGGTACTCGCGAATCGCCCCCTCGATGTCGTCCTTTGCCTCGAGCTGCTGTCCCTTGTCGATGTGGTTGCGCGACGCGGCCAACTGCGCCCGTTCCAACGCAATCTTGTACTCGGCCGAGTTCGGATTCGCCTGGGTGGCCTGCTGGTAGTAGAGGACGGCCGAGTCCCAGTCGCCGGAGCGCGCCGCCCGTTCACCGTTGCTGAAGGCCCGCCCCGCCGTGCAGCCGGCAGCGGCGACCGCGATCATCAGGCCCAGCGCTGCTGCTTTCAGAAGTTCCGATCTCAAGCCAGCCTCCAATCGCCAGCAGGTCAGAGAACATAACCGGCCTGCCAGGTTTCGTTCGGGTCAGAAATCTGCGCGTCGCGACCGTTTCCGCCCGACTCAGCCCGTCAACCGGATAAACTGGGTCCCGCGGCCGTCCACGTACGACATCTGGATCGACTCCACGCCAATCTTGATGATCTTGTACCGTCCCTCGATCACCTGTCCCTCGCGGCCATAGAACACGTCGCGGCCGTCGCTGAGCACGGCGATCGCGCCCCCTTGCCCCTGCACGACGCCGATGAACTTCAGCGGGATCGGCGGGGGCGGTGGCGGGGGCGGCGGCGGCGCGTTCGGGTCCAGCGGGGGTGGCGCCACGGGCGTCACGACTCGAGGCGGCATTGGCGGCGGTGCCTTCGGCTGTTCACGGAACAGGTTTCGGCCTCTCCCGGCCGGCTCTGGTCTCGCGGCCGTCAGTTCGGACAGCCGGACGTCGGGTACGGGTTCGATGCGCTCGCCCGCGGCGGCGCCTCGCGCGCTCGCGGCTCGCACGGCGTCCGTGGACTGTGGCGATGCGGGTGTCTTCCCGCCGCGCCACTGATACGCCACCACGGCTACGAGCGCGAGGGCCAGGCCGGCCAGCGCCACGAGCTGCCGCCTGGACTGGCTAGCCGGCATTGGCCACGACCCGATAATAGGTCACGAGTTGGAGGGTGAGGGCGAGCGAGCCGCTCGCTTCGTGCCCCTGGTCGATCGCCACCGATTCGATGGCCACGAACTCCGGCGCCGCCTCCAGGTTGTAGATGAACTGCCGGATGTCCTCGTAGTTCCCCTCGAGGAGAATCACGATGGTGAAGACGTCGAGGCTGCCACCGCGCACGTGCCCCGGCGTCGCGGTTCGCCGCTGGATGCGAAGATTGCTCTTGCGGGCCAGCTGCGCGAGATTCAGATACGTCAACCGGTGGGCCGCGCTCAGGTCGCTCGGCAGGATGTCGCGGTAGAACGTCTGGAGTTCGGCCTCCGCCCGTTCCTTCCCCGCGGCAATGCCGCGTGCGGCCTGGTACTCACGCTGCGCCGCGCGGCGCGTCTCCTCCGCCCTGAACGCGCGGGCATCGGCATCGCCGACGCGGACGGACAGCGGGTAGACCACGGCCGCGTAGACGCCCACGTTGATCGCGAGCACGATCCCCAGGATCAGGACGAACGTTCGCTGTTCGGTCAGGATGCGGCGCAGCACGGTGTCATCCTCATTGTCACTTCTTCGGCTTGCTTCCGGAGCCGGCGGCAGTCGAAAGCTGGCGCGTCACGGGCATGTACCGGCCTTCGAGCGCCACCTCGAGCAGTCCCTGCGGGGTCGTCGTCTCGGTGCGCGAGAACAGCCCGAGGAACGTGCCCGAACCCTGGAGTGCCTCGACGAACGTCTCCACGTCCTCTGCCCTGCGCGCGAGGACGACGACCGCCACCGTGAGATGGCCGTCCCGGTCGGTCGATGGCCGGATCGATTCAATCCGCACGTCAGCCGGAAGCGTGGTTTCGAGGCGGTTCAGTAGTTCGGTCCAGGAGAACGTGCGCTGGTCGATGAGCGCATTCGCTTCCCGCGCGGCCGTGCCGACCGCTTCGAGTTCCTTCCGATCGATGCTCCGGCGTGCCTGCGCCGCCTGTTCGCGCAGCTGCACCGCGCGTTCCTCGGACTGTCGGACCCGTCCCACGAGGTCGGCGTGGCGCGCGGACAGGCTGCGCACCTCCACGACGTTGAAGATCGAGAGCGCCACGATCAGGGCGCCGGTCGCGAGGAGTGCGACCCGGACGAGCCGCTCGTTGTAGAAAGGCCGCGTCGAGAGGTTGGTGCGCAGCATCCGGTCGCTCGCTCCCTACACCCCGGCGCCGGCGCGCGCGAGCACGCCGACGAGCGGTGTCACGATGTTCAGCAGCGCGGGATCGGCGGCAATCCGGTCCGCGAACCTGGCACTGCGCTGAGGATCGACCGTCTCGGTCTTCACGTTCAGGCGCGTATCGATGAGCCGGCGGGTCGCTTCCAGTCCGGCCGTTGCACCAGACGCCCATCCGTCGGCACCGCTGCCGGTGACCAGCACCCGCGCGAAACCGCTGCCACCGAGGCGATCTTCGTAGTACATCGCGGTCTGGTGCACGAGGTCGGGCAGCGTGTCCTCGCTCCCTTCGGCACGGTTGCGGAAGAAGATCAAATCGGCGCCGCGCAGGATCGCAATCGAGCCGTACTCGGGCGTGACGTTGACCAGCAGCCAATCGCCCGAACTGCCGGCCTCCCCCGCCAGTACCGCGTTCACGACACTGAAGGTGGCCAGGTCCACCAGCCCCGCCTGCGCGCCGGCAACCTCGCACGCGTCCTCGTACGCCTTCACCACGTCGCGCCTGGCCAGCGCCACCACGAATTCCCGGCCTCCGCCGGGCACGGCGATGCCGGGCGAATAGGTGACCTGGGCCTCGTCGATGTGGAACGGCGCGGTCTTCCGCACGTGCCAGCGAATCAGTTGGTCGAGATCCTCCTCCCGCGGCGGCACGGTCTCGAGGCGGATCAGCGACACCTTCGCGATGCTGTCCGGGAGGACGAGTGCCACCCGCCGGGTCCGGCCTCCGAGCCGCGACAGCACGCGTCCGACCGCCTCACCGAGCGCGGCGGCGTCGCTGACGTTCTGGCCTGTGAGCGCCGGCGTCACCACGCCGGCCTGCAGCGGCTCGATCGCGTGGCCCGAAATCACGGTGCCACCGGCGGGCCGCGTGACCGCGATCGCCGACACGACACGTGCGGCGATCTGGACGGCCACCGTCGGCGGCTGTGCGGCGAAGAGCGAGGTCAGAGTCATTCGACGAAGGTCACCTTGTTGATCTCGCGGAGCGATGTCACGCCCTGCATCACGCGCTCCACGGCCGACTCGCGCAGGAACCGCATCCCCTCGTCGCGCGCCGCCTTCTTGACTTCCGTGTTGGGACGCTTGGCAAGAATCATCTCCCGAATCCGGTCCGAGAGGTCAAGCAATTCGCAGATGGCCTGCCGCCCCTTGTAGCCGGTTCCCCCACACTCGATGCACCCCTTGCCCTCGTAGAAGACGTGCGTCTGCTCCATCGCCGGATCCAGGCCGGACTCCATGAGCAGCGAGGCGCCGATCTTCACCGGGCGCTTGCAGTGCGGGCAGATCGTCCGAACCAGCCGCTGCGCGAGCACGCAGTTGAGCGCCGAAATGAACTGGTACGCCTCGACGCCCATGTTGAGGAAGCGGCCCAGGACGTCGAGCACGTTGTTGGCGTGCACCGTGGTGAACACCAGGTGACCGGTCAACGCGGACTGGATCGCGATCTGTGCGGTCTCCGGGTCGCGGATCTCCCCGACCATGATCTTGTCCGGGTCGTGGCGGAGAATCGACCGCAGGCCGCGCGCGAAGGTCAGCCCTTTCTTCTCGTTGATCGGGATCTGCGTGATTCCCTGGAGCTGATACTCGACCGGGTCCTCGATCGTGATGATCTTGTCCTCGGGCGACTTGATTTCCGAGAGCGCGGCGTAGAGCGTCGTCGTCTTGCCGCTGCCGGTCGGACCGGTGACCAGCACCATCCCGTACGGCTCGGCGATGTACTTCCGGAAGCGTCGCAGCTCGGCCTCGGGGAACCCCAGGATGTCGAGACGCAGCTCCGAGAACTGCTCGCTGATCGACTCCTTGTCGAGGATGCGGATGACCGCGTCCTCGCCGTGGACGCTCGGCATGATCGACACGCGGAAGTCGATCGTCTTCCCCGGCACGCGCAGCTTGAAGCGGCCGTCCTGCGGGACGCGTTTCTCGGCGATGTCGAGCTCCGCCATGACCTTGATGCGGGAGATGATTGCGCCGTGGAACTGCTTCGCGATCGGCCTCATCGCCGCCTGCAGGACGCCGTCGATCCGGTACTTCACGTACACCGCATCGTCCTGCGTCTCGATGTGGATGTCGCTCGCCCGGCGCTGGATCGCCGTGAAGATCGTCGAGTCCACCAGCCGGATGATCGGGCTGATGTCGCTCGTCAGTTTCTCGACCGTCAGGCTCTCGTCGCCGTTCTCCTCCTCCTTGAGGAGCGTGATCTCGAATCCCTCGGTGGCCTCTTCGAGCACGCGCTGCGAGCTCTCGCTCTTCTTGAGGATCGATTCGATCGCATACCTCGCGCCGACGGTCACCTTCAGCGGCGCGGCGAGCAGCAGCGCCAGCTCGTCGATCATCGGGAGGTCGGTCGGATCGGAGACCACGATGACGAGGGAGCGGCCGTCGCGGTGATGCGGCACGAAGCCGTAGCGCAGCATCAGATCGGCGGGAATCGATCGGAACAGGTCGTGATCGATCTGGAACTGTTCCAGGTCCACGAACTCCAGCCCGTAGCGCTCCGCGAGGCGGCGCGCCTGTGCCGCCTCCTCGGTGCGTTCCTCTCCAACCGGTGCAATGCCGTCCGCATAGAACGGGGCGGCCGTGGTCGTGGCCGCTCCCCGTGGCGATGCCGTGTTCGGAACCCGTGGATCCACGCGCGTCCTCTCTCACCCGACCCTGGAAACCGGCCGCTATGCAGGCCCGACAACCGACGACAACTGGAACAAGGGCATGTACAGCGCCAGCAGCAGACCTGCGATGACCAGCCCCATGACGACCAGCAAGACGGGCTCGACCAGCGTGACGAACCGTCCGAGGTCCGTCTCGATTTCCTCGTCGTAGAAGTCCGCCAGGCTGTTGAGCATCTCCTGAAGCGCGCCCGTCGCTTCCCCCACCTCGACCATCTTGATGGCGACATCCGGAAACACGTGTCGGGCCGCCATGGCGGCGGCGAACGGCTCGCCCTCGCGCACCCGGTGGCCCACCATCTCCAGCGCCGCCGCCATCGATCGATTGCCGATGGAGCGGCTCGCAATCTCGATCGCGTTCACGAGCGGGATTCCGCCCCCGAGCAATGTGGCCAGCGTACGCGCCAGTTGAGACGTCGAGAACCTGCGCACGGTTGGACCAACTGCGGGCAGCCGCAACAGCAGCCGGTCGAACCGCTCGCGCTGTCCGGGACGGTGCAGCCAGGTATTGATGCCGAGCGCGAGGCCGGCCAGCACGATCAGGATCGGCAGCCACTGCGACCGGATGGCATCCGACAGCGCGACGATGGCCCGCGTGACCAGCGGCAGTTCGTGGCCGAACTGTCCGTAGAAGTCCGAGAAGGCGGGAACCACACGAATCACGATGATCCCCACGACCGCACACGCCAGCGCGAGCAACACCGTCGGGTAGATGAGGGCCGACAACGTTCGGCGGCGCACTGCCGAGAGCACCTTCACGTACGCCACATAGCGGCGCAGCACCGCTTCGAGGCTGCCGCTCTTCTCGCCGGCCAGCAATGAGGCCGTGTACACGCCCGGGAACAGATCGCCACGCGCGGCAAACGCATCGGACAGGGCGGTGCCGGCACGCACCTCCTCGTGGACCTCGTCGAGCACCCTCTTGAGCAGCGGCGAACTGGTCCGCTGGCGAAGGATGTCGAGCGACTGCACGAGCGGCATTCCGGCCTTCAGCAGGGTGGCCAGTTCCTGGTTGAAGACCACGAACTCACGGGCCGGTATCGAACGCCGGGCCGGCAGCCGCGGGGACCATCCGCCGATGGCGTGGCGCGGCCGCAAGGCCAGCACGCACAGGCCCTTCTGCTCGAGGTCGCGGCGCAGCCGCTCCTCGCTATCGGCAGCGTAAATCCCCTCGGAGATCTCGCCGCCCGGAGACGAGAGCCTACAGCGGAATTCCATCGCAAGCCATTGTGACGTCAATAATTGGCATGACGTTGGTAATGAGTTGATTATACCAAGTTTCTGCCGGGCTTCCGGCAGGGCGCCCGCGGCCGGCGCCGCCGATCCCGGCGACTAGCGCGCGGGGAGGCGACCGAGGAGGCCAAGCACCTGGCGCACGTAGTTTTGCGTTTCTGGATAGGGCGGGATGCCACGGAAGCGTTCGACGGCTGCCTCGCCGGCGTTGTACGCCGCCAGGGCCAGCGAAAGATCGAATCGTGCGAGCAGCGTCTTCAGATGCTTGGTGCCGGCCTCGATGTTCGCACCAGGATCGTACGGATTCTCCACGGCGTAGCGCTGCGCCGTATCCGGCATGAGTTGCATCAGGCCCATGGCCCCCTTCCGGGAACGCGCCCTGGGCTGATAGGCCGATTCCACCTGGATGACCGCCCGTACGAGTCTGGGATCAATCCCCTCGCGAGCGGCCGCTCTGTCGATGACCTCCGCGTAGGGTACTGGGAGCAACGCCTCCGTACCGAGCGCCGGCACCGTTGTCTCCGGCGCTGGATACGGCACTTCGTCGGGGGCAATCCGCTCAACCAGCGCGGACTCGCATGTGATCTCCCCGCCCGTCCTGAGCGTCAGCACGATCGACGGACCATCAAGGCGATGCGAGCGGACAGACAGCGTCCGGCCGCTCGAGAGGAAGACCAGTTCGGCCGCGCACACGCCTCCGGTCGCCTGCCACGCCAGCAGGACGACGCCCGCCGTCCAGAGTGCTCGCCGGAGGGTCTGTCCCATGTCCTCCCAGCTTACCGCATTCGCACGACTACTTGGGCTGGACGAATGCGTGATAGACGCACAAGCCGAGCTCCCGGTTGTCCGACTGTGCGCCGTTGCTCGCGACGGTCGGCACGAACGTCTTGTCGGCGTGCAACTTCAACTCGACTTGCTCAGCCTGTCCGAACTGCGCTGCGGTGATGGCGATCTGCCTCAACTCCCGGTTCGGTGCCAGCGTGAAGGCCGAGATCAGTTGGTCGCCGACGCTCACCGTCACGGCCTGGGGCTCTGCCAGCAGTTTGGGCTGGCCGCCGAGTTCCAGGAAGAAGATCGAGTCCTTCTTGGGGTTCTTGAAGCTGATCGTCGAATCCTTCTTCGTCCAGTGCCACTCGTTGCCCGGATTGTCCGGCGCCGTTTCCGTCAGGTGCCAGCCGTCCTTGAACGTCAGATAGAGGTTCTCGGTCTGGGGCAGGACCTGAATCTTCATCATCCGATATGCGTGCTGCCCCTTGTCGGCGGCCGCCAGTACCAAACGCTTGCCGCCCTTGTTGTACAGACCAATGTCGATCGTGGCCTCGCCGACATACGGGTAGACGGGAACGAACAGCAGCCGGTTGTATTTAATCGTCTGACCTGGCTTCCACTGCGTGGTCGGCGTCGGGGGAAAATGGTCGTCGGTCCACATCATCTCGTCGTCCGCATCGACGAAGTGGACGAAGACGCGGTAGTCCTCGGTGAAGGCCGGGGCGTTCTGCGCCACCTTGAATTCGTAGGTGATGTTGAGCGGGCTGCCGAGCGGCACGCGGAGATGGTCGAGTGCCAGTGTGGGCGTTGCAACGGGCGGTTCGTTGGCTGACTTGCGGCAGCCGACCGCGACCACGGTCAACGCGATGAGAAACCAGGCGAACACGCGACTCTTCATGGCAACTCCGCTAGATTGCTGTCGGACCGAGAACCTGTGGCGTCGAATAGACGAAGGCAATTCATGGTAGCCCAGGAGTGGAACTGGAGGCAAACCGAGCTTTACCATTGAGGTGGAAGGACTTGCAGTCGCGGAATGATTGACCAGCGCTGCGGCCGCATGGTATGGTTCGGTCGCATTGTCACTGCCGCGTTCACGGTGCCCGCCCCCCGGCGCCGCGCGGTGTCTCCTTGCCCGACCCGAAATCTGCGGCGCGTGTTCAGGCGTCGTCCCGAATTTTCGTCCGATCCCAGCGGGTCGGGCCTGCCGGGGAGTTCTCAATGGTCTTGCGTGACGCGCGGCCGGTATTTGCAGTGGCCGTGCTTGCCACGACGATCGCAGGGTGTTCGACGCGGTCGCACGCGCGTCTGCCGGTGGTTGCGCCCCCGCCGGTCGTGGCGCAGCGGGCGCAGCCCACTCCGCCACTCGCAGCGCCCGCCGACCCGATCGCGACGCTCATCCAGTCCTCACAACGGCACTTCGAGGCGGGACAGCAGGAACTGTCCATCGGCCACCTGGATCGGGCCAAGCAGGAATTCAACCAGGCGGTCGACGTGCTGCTGCAGTCACCCTATGGCGCGCGGTACGACGCCCGACTCCGGGAGCACTTCGATCGCCTCGTGGATCGGATCAGCGCGTACGAGGTCGTCGCCCTCGCCGAGGGCGACGGGTTCACCGAGAAACGGTACGAGCCGGCCCCGATCGACACGCTCCTCGATCTGTCGACGACGCCACCGTCATCGCCGTCGGATGCGTTGAAGCAGGCCGTCGCGTCGGACCTGCGGAGCACGACGCACGACATCGCCATTCCGCTGAACGCCCGGGTGTTGGAGTACATCGAGTTGTTCCAGGGGCGTCTGCGGGAATGGTTCGGGACCGGCCTCCGACGTGGCGCCCGCTATCTCCCGATGATCCAGCAGGTGTTCAGAGCGGAAGGCCTTCCGCTCGATCTCGCCTACGTCCCCCTCATCGAAAGCGCCTTCAATCCGAACGCCGTGTCGCGCGCGAAAGCCAAGGGCGTATGGCAGTTCATGGCCGGAACCGCCCTCGAGCACGGGCTCAAGCGCGACTGGTACGTGGATGAACGCTCGGATCCCGAAAAAGCCACACGCGCCGCCGCCCGGTACCTGGAAACCCTGGCGACCCTCTTCGACGGCGACTGGCACCTGGCGCTCGCCTCCTACAACGGCGGACCGGGCCTCGTGCAGCGTGCCGTCAAGCGAACCGGGCTGGTCGATTTCTGGTCGCTGTCTCAGATGCCAAAGGCGCTGCCGCGGGAGACGCGAGAGTACGTCCCGATGATCCTCGCAGCGGTCGTCATCGCACGCAATCCCGCCCAATACGGTTTCGACCTGGTCCCGAGTGCGCCTGTCGAGTACGACAAGGTGAAGGTGCCGCGCCCCGTGGACTTGCGCCGAATTGCCGAGTGGGCAGGGGTCAACGTGTCGGATATCCAGGAACTCAACCCGGAACTCCGACGCTGGACGACGCCGGTGCGCTATCCGGACTACGAGGTCAAGGTCCCCCGGGGGACGGCCGGGACCGTCGAGGAACGGCTGGCGGAGCTTGCGCCGACCGATCTCGCCGCATTGAAGCGGTACACCGTGAAGAAGGGCGAGACACTGGTTTCGATCGCCAACAAGCTCCGTGTCAGCCGCGTCGATCTGGCCGACGCAAACTACCTGTCGACCAAGGCCCGGGTCTCCCCAGGTCAGAACCTGATCATTCCGGTCGAACCCACGCTGCTCCTGGCCGGTCGGCCGGATCGTCCGGCCCCGCTCGCAGAGTCGCGCCCGGCGGCCTCTTCGGAGAGACTGGTCCTGCAGACGCCGTCAGGCGATCTGTCCGAGCGCGTCAGACTGGTCTACCGGGTGAAGTCCGGCGACACGTTGTACTCGGTGGCGCGCGTCTACCAGACGAGCGTGGCCTCGCTCAAGCAGTGGAACAGCCTGCGAGACGACCGGCTCGTCCCGGGCGCTCGCCTGACAATCTTCGCGTCACGCGGCTACCAGGCGCAGCATCACTGAGGGCCTGCTGAACCGAGGCGACCGGGCGGCAGGAACTGCCAGCTTCCACGGCCCGGAGCCGTGCACTCTCCGCCACGCGTTCGGGTCATGAGGCGCCAACCCCTCTCTTTTCTGAGGATCTCGCACGGTTCGAGGCCGGGCCGCGGCTTGCATCGGCTTGCCGCGTGCTCGCCTGCCTGCGCACCGCGGCGGTCTTCGGCGTAGACGCCTATCCCGTGCACGTGGAGGTGGACGTCACGTTCGGCCTGCCCTCGTTCACGATGGTCGGTCTCCCCGACCCGAGCGTCCGCGAGAGCCGCGACCGCGTGCGCAGTGCCATTCGGAACTCCGGATTCGAGTTTCCGCCGCACCGGATCACGGTCAACCTGGCCCCGGCCGACGTCCGCAAGGCCGGCTCGTCGTTCGACCTCCCGATCGCCCTGGGTGTACTGGCCGCGAGCGGCGTGGTCGAACGGCGCCGTGTCGACGATATCGTCCTGCTCGGTGAACTCTCGCTCGATGGGGGCATCCAGGCAACGCGCGGTGTGCTCCCGATCGCGGCGGCCGCGCGGCGCGAGGGTCTGAGCGCCATCCTGCTCCCGTCGGGCAACGCCCAGGAAGCGGCCATCGTCCAGCCGTTGCAGGTCATGCCGGTGGACTCGCTGGCGCAGGCCGTGGAGGCGCTGAACGCCCCGGCGGCCTGGCCCGGACCGCCCTCGACGGTATCGAACGCTCCCGAGGCGCGCGCCGACGCGGTCGATTTCGCCGAGGTGCGCGGGCAGGCGTTGGCCCGCCGGGCGCTCGAAGTGGCGGCGGCCGGGGGCCACAACGTGTTGCTCATCGGTCCGCCGGGCGCCGGCAAGACGATGATGGCGAGACGCGTGCCGGGCATCCTGCCGCCGTTGTCGTTCGACGAGGCGATTGAGTCCACATCCATCCACTCCGTGTGCGGGCTGCTGCCTCCGGGCGCCGGCCTCCTGATCGAACGTCCGTTCCGCGCGCCGCACCACACGATCTCCGACATCGCGCTCGTCGGCGGCGGGTCGCTGCCCCGCCCGGGCGAGATCAGTCTCGCGCACAACGGCGTGCTGTTCCTCGACGAACTGCCGGAGTTCGACCGCCGGGTCCTGGAGGTCCTGCGCCAGCCGCTCGAGGAAGGCCGGATCGCCGTGGCGCGCGCGGCGCGGACCGCGGTCTTCCCTGCCAGGTTCATGCTGATCGCGGCGATGAACCCCTGTCCCTGCGGGTTTCTCGGCGACCAGACACGCGTCTGCCGGTGCACACCGAACGAGATCCAGCGCTACCGCAGCCGCCTGTCGGGTCCGCTGCTCGATCGCCTCGATCTCGTCGTGGAGGTTCCCGCCGTGCCGGCGACCGCGCTCGGAGAGGAGGCCGGCGCCGAGTTGTCTGCCGCGATTCGGGCGCGGGTGCTCGACGCGCGGGCGCGACAGGAGGCGCGGAACCTCGTCGCTGGCGTCCGCGTGAACGCGGCTCTCCAGGGCCGCTGGGTGTTGAGACAGTGTCGGCCGGAGCCGGCCGCGCGCCGCCTGATCGAGCGCGCCGTGCAGCACCTCGGTCTCAGCGCGCGGGGCTACACGCGGGTGCTCAAGGTGGCCAGGACGATTGCCGACCTCGCCGGCGCGGACACGGTTGCCGCCCAACATGTCGGTGAAGCGCTGCAGTACCGCACGCAGGAGCCTGATGGACAGGGCCGCCCGTCTTCGAGGTGAACGCCGCGGCGAGGCCACGCGCCACGCCACGCCAAGAGACACCGCCTGCGTCGATATCCTGTGCCTGCACCGCGCGATGCTGACCATCGATCGCTCCTATTGACATCACACAGGAGCGATGATAGCTTCTGTGCAATGACCATAGGAGTACCGGAGTCCAAGAAGTCCGACGTCCTCCAGGGCACCCTCGATCTCATGGTCCTCAAGACCCTCGAGGCCCTGGGACCGCTGCACGGGTACGGTCTCGCCCGCCGGCTCGAGCAACTGAGTCGCGACGTCCTCCGCCTGAACGAGGGCACCGTCTACACCTCCCTGCTCCGTCTCCAACAGCAGGGCTGGATCGCCTCCGCGTGGGGCGTCTCCGAGAACAACCGGAAGGCGCGCTTCTACTCCATCACGAGGCGGGGTCGAAAGCAGCTCGTCACCGAAACGGAGAACTGGGAGCGGATTTCCGGTGTCATCACCCGCCTGCTGCAGCTGGCACCCGGCGGTGACTTCTGATCGCGCGCTTCTCGGCATTCCTGGCCAGAGTGCGAGGTCTCTTCGAGGGCGGCCAAGCGGATCGCGAATTCGACCAGGAAGTCGAGGCCCACATCGGTCTGCTCGCCGAGAGATTCGTGCGTGAGGGCATGACGCCGGACGAGGGGCGGCACGCGGCGGTCCGCCAGTTCGGCAACGTGACGTTCCTGAAGGAGACGCGTGCCGAACTGCGGAGCTTCGCCCCGCTGCAGGCGCTCGGCCAGGACCTCCGATACGGAGCGCGCCTGCTCCGCAGGAGCCCAGGATGGACCGTCGTCGCCGTGATGACGCTGGCGATTGGCATCGCCGCGAATGCCACGATCTTCAGCCTCGTCCAGGCTGTGCTCCTCGAACCCCTGCCCTATCCGGACTCCGATCGCCTCGTGGTCCCGTGCACGGTGTTCAAGCGGCTCGGAACGGACCGCGGCAGCGTGGCCTATGCGGACATCATGGACTGGAGGGCCGAGCGCGGCCTGCTCGACATCGTGGCGGCCTACAACCCCAGCCGAGCGGACATTACGGAGGGGGCGGAGCCAGAGCGCGTTCCTGCCCTCCGCGCCGACGACGTGTATTTCCGCGTGATGGGCATGACGCCGCTGCTCGGCCGGTTTTTCACGCCCGAGGAAAACCTCCCGAACGGACCACGCGTCATGATTCTGTCTCACAAGCTATGGACGCGCCGGTTTGGCGCCGACCCGGGTGTGATCGGCCGCCTCGTCGAGATCTTCGGCGTCCCAACCACCGTCGTCGGCGTGGCGCGGCCCGATGGAATCTGGCCGGCCGACGCCGAACTGGTCCGCCCGCTCGGCACGGGGGGGCAGCCCGACGCCGACATGCTGCGCCGGGACAATCACGTGTACCGCGCGCTGGCGCGTCTCAAGCCCGGAGTGACGATCGAACAGGCGCAGGCGAAGCTGACCGTCGTGGCCGCGGTGATCGCCAAGCGCGAGACCAACCGCGCCGAGACGAGCTGGAAGCTCCACTCGATGGACAGCTACATCGTCGGCCCGTCGGCCCGACGGACGCTGTGGGTGCTGCTTGGCGCGGCGCTGCTGGTGCTCCTCATCGCCTGCGTCAACGTGGCCAACCTGCTGCTCGCCCGGGGCATCGCCCGGGAGCGCGAGATCGCCGTTCGCGCGGCACTTGGCGCCGGTCGCCGGCGAATCGCCGTCCAGTTCCTCGCTGAAAGCGCGCTGCTCTCGGCAACCGGAGGGGTGGCCGGTGTCGTCCTCGCCTACTGGGGGCTGAGGGCGCTGATCCTCGCCGCGCCGCGAGACATCCCGGGCATCGAGCAGGCTCACGTCGATGCGCGGGTGCTCGTGTTCTCGGTCGGCTTGTGCCTGGCGACCACCGTGCTGGCGGGCCTGGCGCCCGCGCTCCGCGCCGCGCGGATCTCTCCCGCACGGTCCTTCCACGAGGCCGGACGCACGGTCTCCGGGACTCTGCGTGGCGGCCGACTGCGCAGCGTGCTCGTCGTGTGTGAACTGGCGCTCGCGATCGTGCTCCTCACCGGCGCCGCGCTCCTGGTCCGCAGCGTCGGCCGAATCACGACCATCGATCCGGGCGTCTCTCCAGAAGACGTCTTGACCGTCGAGATCACGCTGCCGACGGCGCGCTACGCGAATGACCCGCAGATCGCCGACGCATTCGACCGCATCACGGCGGCCGTCCGGCGCGTGCCCGGCGTCGTCACGGCCTCGGCCGCCAGCTCGCTGCCGATCGGCGGCGGCGGCTTCTACCTCGGTCGTGTCTTTCTCGAGGAGGGACAGCCAGCCCCGCCCGCGTCCACCGACACCGAGGCGGCCTGGAGCGTCGTCCAGCCAGGCTATTTCGGAGCCATGAAGATCCCGATCCTCGAGGGGCGCGCGTTCACGTCCCACGACGCGGCAACCTCCGCACCGGTCATCATCGTCAGCCAGGCGATGGCCAGGAAGATGTTTCCAAACCGGAGTCCGATCGGCCAGCGTATCCGATCGTGGCGAGACGAGAACCTCTACCGCGAGATCGTCGGCGTGGCGGGTGACGTTCGATACTACAGCCTCGCGGGCGACGTCCCGCACAACGTCTACGTCCCGCACACCCAGAATTCCTGGAACGGGCTCTCACTGGTAATCCGAACACGCGTCGATCCCCTCAGCGCACTGGCGTCGGTTCGCAGCGCGGTCTGGTCCGTCGACAAGAAACTTGCCCTGGCCAACGTCCAGACCATGCAGCAGATCATGGACAAGGACATGGCGGAACCCAGGCTGAGCATGTTCCTCCTGGTCCTCTTCGGCCTGACGGCGCTCGCGCTCTCCGCCATCGGCGTCTACGGCATCGTGGCCTACGCCGTCACCGAACGGACCCGCGAAATCGGCATCCGGATGGCGCTCGGCGCGGCCAGGCTCCAGGTGGTGGCCATGCTCGTCTGGCGGGCGCTGAGGCTCGCGGCGGCCGGACTGTTGTTCGGTCTGGCCGCGGCGCTCGCACTCACGCGGACGATCGAATCGCTGCTCTTCGAGGTGAAGGCGACCGATCCCGCGGCGTTCGGCGCGGCGGCCATGCTCCTGGTCGGGATCGCCGTGACCGCGGCCTGCATCCCCGCTTACCGGGCGTCCCGGGTCGATCCGGTGGCGACGCTGCGATCTGAATGACCGGGAATCGGCTGCCGCATGGTTGAGTCCGCTCGCTCGGCGTCAGCCGCTTTGCGGAACCAGAACCGTCGCCAGCCGCTGCGCCAACCGCCGATGGTGGCTGCCCTCCCAGTAGAGCCGGCCGCAGCCCGGGCACCGCAGGAATCGACGGTATGCATCGCGGCTTCGCGGAGGAACGCGCTCGGCCACGCTGGCGGCAGTCGCTGGTTCGAGCAGCCGATTGCACCGCGAGCATCGCGTGAACGGGCGGGCCAGGCGGCGAAGGTCGAAGCGCTCGATGACGTCGGCGAACTGCCCAATCGGATCGGCCTTGCGGACGTAGAATCCGTGCGTCACAGCGGCCCGTTTGAGCAGCTCCCGATCGCGGGTGAGCAGAATGCGACGCTCCACGGCGGATATCTCCGCGAGTTCCCTGTCGTCGAAGTCGTTTCGGTACAGGGAATCGAATCCTGCGAAGCGCAACAGCGCGGCCAGGCGGCCGAGATGGGCGTCGAGCACGAAGGCCGGCTCCCGGAGGGGTTCGGGCCGCACGCGTGTCACGGCGGCGATGTCGAGCGCCTCGAAGACCGGATACACCGCGACCCGGTCGCCGTCGTGCAGCAGCCGCTCAAAACCGCAGGACTCGCCATTGACCAGAAGGAGATCTACCTCCGTGTGCGGCACGCCCAGGCCCTCGACCAGGTCCTTGACGGCGACCTGGCCGTCCCACGAGTGCTCGAACGCGATCTGGCGTCGTTCGCGAGGCAGGAAGTCGTTCAGCTCGGCGTAGAACCGCAGCGTCGCATGCACGGCAGATTGAGTCTAGCACCCGGCGGAGTACAAAGCCGATGCCGCCAGGAACCGATAAACGATCCAAGAGACCGAATCGAGGGCAGCCGAGTTGTGTTCGCCTTGTGTTCGCCGCCTGCAATTTCCGGCTTGGGAATACCTTCGTTCCCGTGATAAAGTCTCGGTTCTGTATCAAAGCTGCTTCTGGCGTCCTTCAGGGGCTGGCGCCGCAGGACGTCCATTTCTGATATCACTCGAGGAGGCAGCAGCCAGGTGACCTCAAGACGCTATACCATCGTGATCGCCGATCGGACGACGGGTGTTGTGCGTCGTTTCACGATGAGCCTGCGGCCCACGGTGATCGTGGTCGCGATGTTGTTCAGCCTTCCGGTGCTCGTTGGCCTCGGCGCACGGTGGAGTGCGCTGGCCGAGGTTAGTGGGTTGCGGGCGTCGGCGGCCACGCTCCGCCTCGAGAACGACAGCTACCGCGCGGCCACCAAGGAACTGACCGATCAGATTGAGAGCGTGCAGGCGGCCGTCACCGACCTCAGTGTGCACGCGCCCCTGGACTCGGACTCCGCCAGGGCACTGGCGAAACTGCCGGGCATCGTCCGATCCCGTGCGATGGGCGGTGCGAACCCCGATACGCCGGTCTCCCGGTCGGTGCTCTCCCCCGCGTTCGCGTCTCCGGAAGATACCTTCGGCGTCCTGCGCGAACTGCTGGGCCGTCTCGGAAGCCGCCTCCAGATCGTCCGCGGTGACGTCGAGAAGCGCACGGCGCTCGTGAACGCGACGCCCTCGATTTGGCCGGCCCACGGCGCGCTGTCGGCGACGTTCGGTGAACGCGAAGACCCGTTCAACGGCGGCCTGGCCGTGCACACCGGCATCGACATCTCGACCGACAAGGGGCAGCCGGTGTACGCCACAGCCGATGGCACGCTGGCATCCGAGGGGTGGAGCGGCGACTACGGCAACATGATCGTCATCGACCACGGCTTCGGCCTGGTGACGCGGTACGCGCACCTGTCCGGCTTTGCCGCCAAGCCTGGTGCTCACGTCGATCGCGGCGAGGTGATTGGCTACGTCGGCGCGACCGGCCGTGCGACCGGCCCGCACCTGCACTACGAGTTGTTGGTCAACGGACAGCTCACCAATCCCCTGCGCCTGCTGACCAGCGCGCACCGTCCGTGATCCGGACGCGCCAGCCCGTTGGATTTGGGCGTCCATCGATGGCGCCCGTTTCCTTCCCTTGACGACACCCGCAGCCGTTTCCTACAATCGGTCGATACCTCCGTTGTCATGGCATCTCTCCTCACATGCTTGGTGCTCTCCTCGCTAAAGTCATCGGAACCCAGAACGAACGCGAGCTGAAGCGGATTGCTCCGCTCATCGCCGCGGTCAACCGCTTCGAGGACTCAATCCGGCCGCTCACCGACGACGAACTGCGGGGCAAGACCGTGGAGTTCCGCGAACGGTTGTCGAAGGGTGAAACGCTCGACGACCTGCTGCCGGAGGCGTTTGCCGTCGTCCGCGAGGCCGGCTGGCGCACGCTGAACATGCGTCACTTCGACGTCCAGCTCATCGGGGGCGTCGTGCTTCACCAGGGCCGGATTGCCGAGATGAAGACCGGCGAGGGCAAGACGCTCGTCGCCACGCTGCCCGCATACCTGAACGCGCTTGCAGGCAAGGGCGTGCACGTCGTCACGGTCAACGACTACCTGGCTCGACGCGACTCGGAGTGGATGGGGCGCGTCTACCGGTTCCTCGGACTGACCGTTGGCGTGATCCAGCACGAACTGACCGACGCCGAGCGGCAGGTGGCATACGGCTGCGACATCACCTACGGCACGAACAACGAGTTCGGCTTCGACTACCTCCGCGACAACATGAAGTTCGAGCTCGCGCACTACGTCCAGCGCGGGCACCACTTCGCCATCGTGGACGAGGTGGACAGCATCCTCATCGACGAGGCGCGGACACCGCTCATCATCTCCGGGCCCGCCGAGGAATCGACGGAACTGTACTACGAGGTCGATCGCATCATCCCGCGCCTGAAGGCCGGTGCCGTCACGCGGGGCGACACCAAGGCCGAAGATCGCGAAGCGCTCGAGACGACCGGCGACTACCTCGTCGACGAGAAGCACAAGACGGTGACGCTCACCGAGAGCGGGATGGCCAAGGCCGAGCAGATGCTCGGCGGCCGCCTGCAGCCGGGCGGGTTGTACGACCCCGCCAACATGCCGCTCCTCCACCACACCAACCAGGCGCTGCGCGCGCACACGCTCTTCAAGCGCGACGTGGACTACATGGTCAAGGACGGCCAGGTCGTCATCGTGGACGAGTTCACGGGCCGGTTGATGGAAGGCCGGCGCTGGAGCGACGGCCTGCACCAGGCGGTGGAAGCCAAGGAGAAGGTGAAGATCGAGCGTGAGAACCAGACGCTCGCCACCATCACGTTCCAGAACTACTTCCGCAAGTACAAGAAGCTGTCCGGCATGACCGGAACGGCGGAGACCGAAGCCGAGGAATTCGGCAAGATCTACAACCTCGACGTGATGGTCATCCCGCCGAACCGGCCCCTGCTGCGGCGGGAGGACCCGGACCTCATCTACCGCACCGAGGGCGAGAAGTACGACGCCATCGTCCACGACGTCATCGAGAAGCAGGCCGCCGGCCGGCCGGTTCTGGTTGGGACGATCTCGATCGAGAAGTCGGAACACCTCTCGACGATGCTCCGCCGGCGCGGTATCAAGCACGTCGTGCTGAACGCCAAGTATCACGCACAGGAAGCAGAGATTGTCGCGCAGGCGGGCCGCAAGGCCACCGTGACGATTGCCACGAACATGGCCGGCCGCGGCACCGACATTCTGCTCGGTGGCAACCCGGAGTTCATGGCGCGCCAGCAGTGCCTGGCCGACGAACTGGCGGACAAGCTGCCGAAAGGGCAGGAGCGGTTCGTAGACGACGAAGAAAACGTCTACTTCTACCACATCGAGTATTTCTACCGCGTCGGCCGGAAGGACTGGGAGCGGATCTCCGGTCACTTCAAACGACAGACGGATGCGGAACACGAGGAGGTCGTCCGATTCGGCGGCCTGCACATCGTCGGCACCGAGCGCCATGAGGCGCGCCGCATCGACAATCAGCTCCGCGGCCGCGCGGGCCGGCAGGGCGATCCCGGTTCGTCCCAGTTCTACCTGTCACTCCAGGACGACCTGATGCGGATCTTCGGGTCCGACCGGATCTCGGGCCTGATGCAGCGGCTGGGAATGGAAGAGGGCGTCCCGATCGAGCACAAGATGGTCACGCGCGCGATCGAGCGTGCCCAGAAACAGGTCGAGGCGCAGAACTTCTCCGTCCGCAAGCATCTCCTCGAGTACGACGACGTGATGAACAAGCAGCGGGAGAACATCTACTCGCTGCGCCGTGAGATTCTCGAAGGCCTGATCCGCACGGAGGCCGAGCCGGTCAATACGCGCGACTACCTGAAGGTACTTGCGGAGGATCTGGTCGATTCCACGGTCGACACGTTCTGCAGCAAACAGATCGATCCAGCCGATTGGGATCTCGAGGCGATGAAGCTCGAGCTGACCCGGCTGTTCGCCCTCGACAGCGGCGACTTCGCGATTGTCGGCTTCGACGCCGGCAAGCCGGTGGACGATCTGCGCGACGGCCTCTGGGAGCGCGTGAAGAAGCGCTACGCCGACAAGGAGCAACTCGTCGAATCGGATATCCTGCGCCGCGTCGAGCGCGACATCATGCTCCAGATCGTGGACGTGCAGTGGAAGGACCACCTCTACAGCCTGGACCATCTGAAGGAAGGCATCGGCCTGCGCGGCTACGGCCAGCGCGATCCGCTCGTCGAGTACAAGAAAGAAAGCTACGCGTTGTACCAGGACATGAAGGACCGGGTCGACGAGGAGATGGTCCGGTACCTCTGGTGGCTGCGGCCCGTTGCCTCCGAAGAGGCGTTGCCCGTGCGGCGGCCGTCGCGGCGGTCGGCCCCGGTGACGCTCAGCGCCGGCGGTGACGCGGCGTCGGTCTTCGGCTCATCCCCGGCAGGTGCATCGGGGAGAACCCCGGAACGCACGGGCGGCGACGACGTGATCAAGACCGTTCGACGGGAGGAGCCGAAGGTCGGACGCAACGATCCGTGTCCGTGCGGCAGCGGAAAGAAGTACAAGAAGTGCCACGGCGCGGGTGCGTAGGCGCAGAGGGACACATGGAGCTGAAGACAGCGACCCCATTGATGCTGCAGGTCGGAACTCAACTGGCGACCGCGCTCACCTTCGACGACGTGCTCCTCGTGCCGCGCCATTCCCAGGTGCTGCCGACAGCCGTGGACGTCATGACCCGGCTGACGCGGAACATCCGCCTGAATGTCCCCTTGATCAGCGCGGCCATGGACACGGTCACCGAGTCCGGCCTGGCGATCGCGATGGCGCAGCACGGCGGCATCGGGATCATCCACAAGAACCTGACCATCGAGGAACAGGCGACCGAGGTCGATCGCGTGAAGCGCTCGGAGAGTGGCATGATCGTCAACCCGATCACGCTCTCCCCCACCAACCGCATCTACGAAGCGCTCGGGTTGATGAAGAAGTACCGGATCTCGGGCGTGCCGATCACCGAGGACGGCAGCAAGGAGGGGCGGCTGGTCGGCATCCTGACGAACCGCGATCTCCGGTTCGAGACGAACGTCGATCGCCCGATCTCGGCCATCATGACCCGCGAGAACCTCATCACGGTGCCGGTCGGGACGACGCTCGACCAGGCGCGTGAGATTCTCCATCGCCACAAGATCGAGAAACTCCTGGTCGTCGATCACGCGTTCAGGCTGAAGGGCCTGATCACCGTGAAGGACATCCAGAAGGTGATCAAGTACCCGGCGGCCTGCAAGGACACGCTGGGACGGCTCCGGGTGGGCGCAGCGGTGGGCGTCGGCAAGGATGCGTTCGATCGCGCCGAAGCGCTGGTCGCGGCGCACGTGGACGTGCTGGTGGTGGACACCGCGCACGGACACTCGCAGAAGGTGCTGGACGCGGTCACCGAGATGCGGCGGCGATTCCCGGACGTTGACCTGATTGCCGGCAACGTGGCGACCGCCGAGGCCACCGAAGACCTGATCAAACTCGGCGTGGACGCCGTGAAGGTTGGAATCGGCGCCGGTTCGATCTGCACCACGCGCGTGATCGCGGGCATTGGCGTCCCCATGATCACGGCCGTGCTCGACTGTGCCCGAGCCGCCGGACCGCACAACGTCCCGATCATTGCGGATGGCGGCATCCGGTTCTCGGGGGACATGACGAAGGCCATTGCGGTTGGAGCGAGCGCGGTGATGGTCGGCAGCCTCTTCGCCGGCACCGACGAAAGCCCCGGCGAGGTGGTGCTGTACCAGGGCCGCAGCTTCAAGGAGTATCGCGGCATGGGTTCCATCGGCGCGATGCGTCGCGGGAGCCGCGACCGCTACTTCCAGGACGAGTTCGACCTGGACGCGGCGACGCAGGAAGGCAGCGAGAAGCTGGTCCCGGAGGGCATCGAGGGGCGTGTGGCCTACAAGGGGTCGGTCGCCGCGATGATTCACCAGCTCGTGGGCGGCCTCCGCGCGGGCATGGGCTACTGCGGGTGCCCGAACATCATCGACCTGCAAGCCAACGCGCACCTCGTGCGCATCACCCCGGCCGGCATGCGCGAGAGCCACGTGCACGATGTCATCATCACGAAGGAAGCGCCGAACTACCGGTCGGAGTAGACACGCGGCCGGTCGCCGGCGCTCGCACGTTCGGAGTCTCGACTGATCCGGATCTCTCTCTCGTCCTCGCCCTTGTCCAGGATCTCTACCCGGATGGCGCCGAGCGGGGGGCGTTTCAGCTTCTCGGCCCACTCGATCGCCACGATCGCGCCGCTCTCGGAGAGTTCTTCGAGGCCGAGCTCGTCGATTTCCGCGCTCTCCACCCGATAGAGGTCCACGTGCGACAGCGTGCGCGGACCGCGGTACTCCTGGATGAGGGTGAACGTCGGACTGTTGACCTCGTCGGGATCGAGGCCGAGACCAGCCGCCATTCCGCGGACGAAGGCCGTCTTGCCGGCCCCCAGGTCGCCCGACAACAATACGACCGTTCCGGGCTTCAGCACGGCGGCGAACCGGGCCGCGCACGCGGATGTCCCCTGTTCGGACTGTGTGTGCACGATCTCCACGGAGACTCCCACTGGCGCTTCACCCTTCGCGCTTCGTCGACGCCAGCGCCATGACGGCGTCCCCGATGTGCAGGACGAGGTCGGCTGCGGTCATCGACACTTCACCCTCGTCGTCAGCCGCGAGGTCGCCGGCCAGTCCGTGCAGATACACCGCGACGACGCAGGCTGACTCGGCATCGCCGAGCTGGGCCAGCCACGCAGCCACCATCCCCGTGAGGACGTCACCGGTACCCCCGGTGGCCATTCCTGGATTTCCGGTGGGGTTGATGAAGACCCTGCCCTTCGGCGTTGCGATGATCGTGCGGTGTCCCTTGAGCACCACGTAGAGGCCGTGCGTTGTTGCGAAGTTCCTCGCGATGTCCAGCCGATGCGCCTGGACGTCTTCGGTCGTCACCCCGAGCAGGCGGGCCATCTCTCCTGGGTGCGGAGTGATGACAATGACCTGGCCGTCGCGCGCCACAAGTTGCCCCGGGGCGCTGGCGCACGCGTTGATGGCGTCCGCATCCAGCACGAGCGGCGCGCGCGTGCGCTCGACGAGCCCGGTGATGAACTGACCGACCGCGTCGCCCGTGCCGAGCCCCGGCCCCACCGCGATCACACGTCGCCCGGCAGCGAGGACGGCGTCGAGCGCCGACACGTCGATTGTCCCAAGCGGAGTTTCCGCGAGCGCCTCGGTCATGTACTCGGCACCGAGTGCCGCCACGACCGGCTGGGAGGAAGCGGCAGTGGCCACGGTGACCAGGCCGGCGCCCGAGCGCAGTGCGCCCATGGCGGCCAGGTGTGCGGCCCCGGTCTTGCCGCGTGAGCCGCCGACGATCATGACATGCCCGAAATCGCCCTTGTGTGCCTCGCGCGAGCGCTCCGGCACGAGTCCGCTCACGTCGGCCCGCGTGATGAGCCTTGTGTCCGGCCCCTCGAGCGCATCGATCACGCCGATCGGAATCCCGATATCCGCCACCACCAGATCTCCGGCCATCCCGCGCGCCGGGGGAAGCGCCAGGGGAATCTTGGGCGCGCCGAGCGTGACGGTGAGCATCGCCTCGATGCAGGGACCAATCACCTCGTGGGTGTCGGCCGAAATGCCGCTGGGAAGGTCGATGGAGACGACCGGCACCGGCATGCTGTTGACGTCCGCCACCACGGTTTCCATCAGCCCCACGAGCGGCGTGCGGAGGCCGGTCCCGAACAGCGCGTCGACGATGACGTCGCAACCGGCAATCTCTGACGCGTGCAGCTCCCATTGCTCCTCTCCGGCAATCTCGACGACGGGGAGCGAGAGCCGGCCGAGGATCTCCAGGTTGACCCGCGCGTCGCCGTGCACATCGCCGATCGAACCAAGCACGAACACCGACACCTCGACTCCGGCCTGCATCAGCGTCCGCGCCACAACGAAACCGTCGCCGCCGTTGTTGCCGCGACCCGCCAGGATGGCCACCTTGCGCTCCGACAGGTCTTCGAACGTGGCTTGCAGCGTCGTCACGACCTGCCGGCCGGCGTTCTCCATGAGGACAATCGATGGGATGCCGATCTCGTCGATCGTCCGGCGATCCGCGTCACGCATCTGGTCCGCGTTCAGGATTCTCATCGCGAGGATCTTCGTCCCGGGTTCGAACCTTTGTCAACCGAGGTTCGACGGTTGACCGCCGTACGAACGCAGCCGCACGAAGGCTTGCGCCTCCCCATCGTCGCGAAGTACGCTAGTCTCGCGTCGGTCGCGGTCAGCCTTCGTGGTCCCGCGGCCGTGTGCCGCCACCGCCGCACGCAGCCCCTCGCGACGAGGTTCTCGTGTCCCCAATCGTCTCGTGAGCATCAGTGGCCACACGTCGGCTGGCGTCTGAAACCTGAGCTCACTTGTGTTGGCCATGCTTCGCGCCCTGCGCACCCTATGAAACGGGCGCTCCCTGCGCGAGACGTTGGTCAACACGACTGAGTCGAAGGGTAGCTGCAGGAAACTCATCGCCGGGAGGGCCTGAATGGCAGCCATCATCAATGTGAACGGACGAATCACCACGGATCAGGACGCGGTCGTCTCGGTGCTCGACCACGGGTTCCTGTACGGAGAGGGCGTGTACGAGGTGGTCCGCACCTACGGACGAAAGCCGTTTCTCTTCGATCGCCACCTGGACCGGCTGCGGCGGTCGGCAGCCTTCCTCTCCCTGGCACTCCCGTTCACCGACGTCGAGTTCGAGGCGCGCGTGCGGCAGACGACCGATGCGTTCTTCGCGCAGCCTGATGCGACCGACGACGTGTACGTGCGGTTCATGGTGACCCGTGGCGTCGGAGAGATGAACTACAACCCCGCGGCGTGCTTGTCGCCGACGGTGGTGGTCATCGCCAAGCCGTTCACGGCGCTCGCACCCGAGGTGTATGCGCAGGGCGTGCGTGCGGCGCTCGTGCCCGTGCTCCGGAATCACCCGGGCTCGGTCAGCCCGATGATCAAGTCCAACAACCTGCTCAACAACGCTCTGGCGGCACAGGAAGCGTACCGCCGCGGAGCCTTCGAGGGCATCATGCGGAACTACCGCAACGAGATCTCCGAAGGGTCGATCTCGAACATCTTCGTCGTGAAGGGTGGCATCGTCTCGACGCCGCCGCTCGACGCCGGACTCCTCGCCGGCATCACACGGGCCTTCGTGCTCGAGATCGCCCCGGCTGCCGCAGTCACGATTCGTGAGACCACCATCCACGACAGCGATCTCCTGGACGCGGACGAGTGCTTCCTGACCAGTTCCACGCAGGAGATCGTGCCGATCGTGAAGGTGGACGACCGGGTCATTGGCGATGGACGCCCGGGGCGCGTGACCAGGCAGCTTCACGCTCAGTACCAACGCCGTCTTCGCGAGATGCTCTCCGTATGACCGAGCCCGGAACGCGGAATGCCGCAGCCCCATCGAACCGGTTCCTGGCGGACGGTCAGTGCTGTCTGCCCGGGATCTACGGAGGCGTGGGACCACTCTCGCACACACAGTTCGAGCAGCAGTTGTTGGCGGCCCGGCATCGACGTGGAGCACGGACCGACCAGGACCATCCCGTCTGGCTGCTGGTCAGTGCGTCGTCCACGCCGAATCGGATGGCGAGTCTGGCGGGGACCGGAGAGAACGCTGAACCGTACATCCGGCACTATGCGCAGGTCATCGAGAAGGCCGGCGCTGACGTGCTATTTGTCATCTGCAATACGGCGCATGCCTATCATTCGGCGGTGCAACGCACGCTGCGGATTCCCTGGGTCCACCTGATGGACATCACCGTCGGGCATATCCGGGACACCTGGCCTTCGCTTCGGGCGGTCGGTGTTCTTGGAACGGACGGCACGCTGAACACACAGCTGTACCATCGCGCGCTCCAGAAGCGCGGCCTCGTGGCGATTGCCCCAGGCGTGAGCACGGAGCCCCAGCGGCTGGTCATGGACGCGATCTTCGAACCGACGTGGGGCATCAAGGCGACAGGCGCCAACATCTCGGACCGCGCCCGCCGCGGCCTGGCGACGGCTGCTGAGTGGTGCGCCGGGCAGGGCGCGCAGGTGGTGGTGGCGGCCTGCACGGAAGTGTCGGTCGGGCTCACGCCCGATCAGTTCTCCACCGTGCCGCTCGTCGATCCGCTGGCAGTGGCGGCGGAGGTCCTGCTCGACCTGGCGTACGGTATTCGCGATCCCGGGGAGTTTCTGGTCAGGGACGTCTAGGCGGCCTGGGCGACGCGGCCGAAGTCCAAGGGGCGCACCGGTGCGGCGTGCGCCCCTCTCGCTGTCCGGTCAGCGTGCCAAATCGGCCGGACTAGAGACCGGCCTTCCACCGCAACACGGGCTTGCGCGCGGCCGTGGCCTCGTCGAAGCGGCTCCGCCGCGTCGTGACCGGCGCCTTCTTCAGCATCTCCGGCTGGGTCTTCGCCTCTTCCGCAATCTGCTGCATGGCCTCCACGAACCGGTTCATCTCGGCAAGGCCCTCGCTCTCGGTCGGTTCGACCATCAGCGCTCCGTGCACGATCAGCGGGAAGTAGATGGTGGGCGGATGGAAGCCGAGATCGATCAACCGCTTCGCGATGTCGAGGGTGGTGATGCCGTATTCGTTCTGCTTGTGGTCCGAAAAGATCACCTCGTGCATGTTGAGGCGGTCGTACGGAATCTCGTAGGTGCCCCGCAGCCTGGCGCGCACGTAGTTCGCGTTCAAGACCGCGTTCTCAGCCGTCTTCCGGATGCCTTCCGCCCCGAGCGATCGGATGTAGGCGTACGCACGGACGAGCATCCCGAAATTACCGTGGAATGCCTTGACCCGCCCGACCGAGAGCGGCCGCTCGTAGTCGAGATGCATACCGTCGCGCGTTGCCACGACGACCGGCGTCGGCAGGTATGGCTCCATCTCCTTGACCGCCACGACCGGGCCGGAACCCGGGCCTCCCCCTCCATGAGGCGTGGAGAACGTCTTGTGGAGGTTGAGGTGCATGATGTCCATGCCGAAGTCGCCCGGCCTGGCCCTGCCGATGAGCGCGTTCATGTTCGCGCCATCGCAATACACGAGACCGCCCTTCGCATGGACGATCTGCGCGGCTTCGCAAATCTCGTCCTCGAACATTCCGAGCGTGTTCGGGTTCGTCAGCATCAGCGCGGCGACGTCGGGCGTCATCGCCTCTGCCAGCGCCGACACCGACAGGTTACCCCGGGCGCACGACGTGATCTGGCGCACCTCGTAGCCGCAGAAATGCGCACTCGCCGGGTTCGTGCCGTGGGCCGAGTCGGGGATGAGCACGACCTTCCGCGGATTGCCGTCGCGCGTGGTGAGGTGCTTCCGGATCATCATCATCCCGGTCAGCTCACCGTGCGCGCCGGCCGCCGGCTGCAGCGTCACCGCCGGCAGTCCGGTGATTTCCCCCAGCATCTGCACCAGGGCGTGCATGAGGGCGAGCGCCCCCTGGGCGACGTCGTCGGGCGCCAGCGGGTGCAACTCGGCAAAGCCGCGTATCCGTGCAGCCGCCTCGTTCACCTTGGGGTTGTACTTCATCGTGCAGGACCCGAGCGGATACATCCCCGTATCCACCCCGTAGTTCCAGGTGGAAAGACGAGTGAAGTGCCGCACGAGCCCAACCTCGGTCACCTCGGGAAACCCCGAGACCTCCCGGCGCACCAGCCCCTCGGGAATCGCCCCTTCGAGCGGCGCCGACGGCACGTCCTGTGCGGGAAGCGAGTAGCCTCGCTGCCCTGGAGTGCCCTGTTCGAAGATCAATTGATCGCGGTGATCAGCTGTGGTCATGGCTTCCTGTTTCCGGCCGGTTGGCAGGTCATCCTGCGAGTGCCGCGGCCAGTCGATCGATGTCCTCGACACCGTTGAGCTCGGTCACGCACACGAGCAGCGAGTCCTGGAGTTCAGGGTAGTACCGCCCGAGCGGCAGCCCGGCCACGAGCCCGGAACCCAGCAACCGTTTTTGCGCGGCCGAGGCATCCCCCAGGCCGCCGACCACGAACTCGTTGAAGAACGGTCCAGCAAAGCGCGCGGTCACTCCCGCCTTCCCGCCGGCCCTGACGATGGCCTCCCGGGCGTAGTGCGCCTTGTCGAAATTCAGCCGCGCCAACGCGGGCAGCCCTTGCTTCCCATACGCCGCCATGAACATCGTCGCAGCCAGGGCCATGAGGCCCGAGTTGGTACAGATGTTCGACGTCGCCTTCTCGCGCCGGATGTGCTGTTCACGTGTCGCCAGCGTGAGAACGTAGCCCTTCCGGCCCTCGGTGTCGGTGGCCTCGCCCACGAAGCGCCCCGGCATCTGCCGCATGCACTTCTCGGAAGCCGCCATCACGCCACAGTACGGCCCACCGAACCCGACCGGCGCGCCGAACGCCTGCATCTCGCCCGCGACGATGTCGATTCCGAGGCTGCCTGGCGGGACGAGGAGGCCCATGGCCACCGGCTCGGTGACAACGGCGACGCTCAGTGCCCCGGCGGCTTTCGCAATTTCCACCGCCTCGCGCGGGTCCTCGATGACGCCAAAGAAGTTCGGGTACTGCAGGATCACCGCCGCCGCACCTCTCGCCGCGTCGGCCAGCGCGGCACGGTCGATCGTTCCATCGGCCTCGAATCCGGCCTCGACGATCGTGAGGCCGAGGTTCTTCGCGTACGTGTCCAGCACTTCGCGATAGTGGGGGTGGACCGTCCGTGCCACGACAACGCGGTCCCGCTTCGTCATGCGGCAGGCCATCATCGCCGCTTCCGTCATGGCGGTGCTGCCGTCGTACATCGAGGCGTTGGCGATGTCGGTGCCCATCAACTGGCACACCAGCGTCTGGAACTCGAAGATTGCCTGCAGCGTCCCTTGCGCAATCTCCGGCTGGTACGGCGTGTAGGCCGTGTAGAACTCCGACCGTAGCAGCAACTGGTCGATGAAGCAGGGCGCGAAGTGGCGATAGGCGCCCGCGCCTAGAAACGTCGCGACCTTCGAGGAATCGGCGTTCTGAGCCGCGAGCGCACCCAGGTGCGCCAGCAGGTCCGGCTCGGAGAGCGCCGGCGGCAGATCGAGCTCGCGGTGGAGTCGAACGGCCGCGGGAATCGGCTCGAACAGCGCGTCGATGCTCGGGACCCCGATGGCCTCGAGCATCAGCCGCGCGTCCTGATCTGTGTTGGGGATGTATGGATGCGTCACTTGATCAACTCTGCGTACTTCGCGGCATCGAGCAGGTCCTGCGCCTCAGCCGGGTCGCTCGTCTTGATGGCGACCATCCAGCTGCCGTGAGCGTCATGGTTGATGGCTTCCGGCTTTTCCGCCAGGGCCGCGTTGACCTCGGTCACCGTCCCGGACATCGGCGCGAAGACCTCGGAAACGGCCTTCACCGACTCGACAGACCCCACCTGGTCGCCCTTCTTCACCGTCTTACCCACTTCAGGCAGTTCCAGGAAGACGATGTCGCCCAGCTGCTTCTGCGCGTAATCGGTCACGCCCATCCGGCCGGTGGCCAGATCAATCCACTCGTGGTCGTTGGTGTACTTGTAGGTTTCCGGATACATCAGTCACCCCTTCGGACGTTGGTAGAACGGCAGCGGCACCACACGGGCCTTCAGGCGACGGCCCCGCGAATCCACCTCGAACCCGGTGCCTGGCTCGGTGTCGGCCATTGACACGTACGCCATGCCAATCGCCTTCTTCAGGAATGGGGTCTGGGCACCGCTCGTCACGGTTCCCACCTTCCGATCACCGACGAACGCTTCGTCGCCACGGCAGGCAATTCCGCGGTCGGTCATTTCGAAACCCACGAGCCGCCGGGAGAGGCCACGGGCCTTCTGCCCGGCCAGCGCGGCGCGGCCGTTGAAGTCCCCCTTCTGCCAGCTGACGATCGACTCGAGATCGGCCTCGAGGACGCTCGTCGTCTCGTCGATATCGTTCCCGTGGAGTCGTACCGCCGCTTCCAGGCGCAGCGTGTCACGCGCGCCGAGACCAACGGGAACGACCTCCGCGCTCTTGCCGGCCTGCAGGATGGCGTCCCACACCTTCACCGCGGACTGCGGCGGGGTGAACACCTCGTACGCGCTCTCGCCAGTGTACCCCGTGCGAGAGATCGTCGCGCGAACGCCAGCCACTTCCCCATGCGCAAAACCATGGGGCTCAACCGCATCAAGCTCGGTGTCGGTCAGCGCCTGGAGCACCTCCGCCGCCGCCGGGCCCTCGAGCGCCATGAGCGCGTATCGCGAACTCGTATTCACCGCCGACACGTCGCCAAACGGCTCGACCTGCCCGGTGATCCAGGCGAAGTCCTTGTCCACGTTGGCCGCGTTGACAACGAACAGGAAATGACCGCTCCCGAACCGGTACACCAGTACATCGTCCACGAATGTCCCGGATGGTGTGGTCAGCGCGGAATACTGAGCCTGTCCGACAACGAGCCCGCTCGCGTCGTTGCTCGTCATGTGCTGAACGGCGGCGAGGGCGTCCTTGCCAGCCAACTCGACCTGTCCCATGTGTGTCAGGTCGAAGAGCCCCGCCCGCGTTCGGACGGCCAGATGTTCCTCGGTCACCCCGGAGTACTCGACCGGCAGCTCCCACCCGGCAAATGCCACCATCTGACCGCCGTGGGCGCGATGCCAGGCATCGAGCGGCGTTTTCCGGGGTGGTCGTGCAGAGTGCGACATCGCCTGGCCAGGAAAGAAGGGGCGGACCACTGACAGACAAGTAACACTACTATGCAGCCGCGCGCGTGGTCAAGGCGCGGCGAGAGGACGGCGCGAGACAGAACGCCGTACGCACAAAGAGGGTCCGGGACGCACCCGGACCCTGCCTGACAACTACGGTTTCTTGAACAATCGCCAGTCGATCAACACGACGGCCGCGACGCAGAGCATCGTCACGCCAAGGGCGACCGCCGGGCCAATGGACGCAGGGTTCACCGGCACCGTTACGCCGACAACGATGCCCGCCAGGAGCAGACCGAAGACGACGTCGATGAGTACGCGGAACGCCGAGGATGCCTGGCCCACGCTTGTCCTCCTCTCACCTACTGACCTGGGAAACCGCCCGAGCACGCGATCACCCAGAACCAGTTGAGTTCCGCGCGAATGATGAACTCCGCGCCACAGGCCGACTGCCATATCGGGTTCCAGCGCTGACGGCCGGCGCAGTCAGCCGTGTCCTCCGCGATCCGGAGCGCCTCCCACCTGTACGACTCCCAGCAGTCACGGGCAGTCCGCTGGAGCACGACCTGGCGCAGACGCGCACCATGTTTGCGCAGGATGCGCTGGACCATCCGATTCGGGGCCCCGACGTCGCCGTCGAGCAGGCCCACCATGGCCGCCGTCACTGACGTCGACTCGGCCGCAGGCGAGTCGTCGTCTTCCAGTTCCCCTGCCAGCAACCTGAACGCCGCCACGACGTCAGAGCCGGCCAGCAGGTTTCTGACCTGCAACAAGTCGCGCTTGGTGAGCTTGGTGGCCGACAAGGCTCGCGTCCGCCCGTCGCGCGTTACCGAGAGCGAGCCGCTCGCATCCGCACGCAGAACGACGCGTTCGTTCTCCGCAGCCAACACGACCTCGAGATGGTCCGAGTAGACCGTCTTCTCGTACCGCACTCCCGGGCTTTCCGCCAGGAGTTGTGTCCCGCCATCAACGGTCATCCGGGTCTCGAAGAGCACGCCATGCCCCGCCTGGCCGGCGCTCGCAGCCGGTCGGACCGTTGGCGCTGCCTGGCTTCTGGGCCGCCCGGTCGGCGGCGAGCCGAGTGCCGCGGTCGATCCCACGAGAATCCCTGCCGCGGCCAGCAGCAGTACTGCGTGAATCCACGACTGACGCTCCATCCCACACCTCCGGATCGCCGGGTCGAGTCGTTGTCGACCCGGAGCCAGTGTGCGACCTCCTGGATGGCCCAGCCCGCCTCACTGGCCGTGTTGCCGGAGGCACCCGGCACTGCGCGGCACGCCCCGCGCTGGCCGACCTCGCTGTCGTTCCGTGTCCAACCCCGGAGTCCGGTTGCCTGCACGGCCCATCCGGGATTTGGCCCGCTACCCTCCTGTCACAATGAGCTCTGCCGCAGCCGGGCGAGGATCCGCAGGGGTCGGCGGAGCCTGCCACGCGGTCAACGCGTCAACCCCCGTCCCCTCGTGCGGACGGCGACGCAGATAGGCTTGAAGCGTGTGGTAGCTGATCCCGAGGATTCGACACGCGTGCCGCTTGTTCTGGCCGCACCGTTCGAGCACCAGTTGGGCATAGCGCGTCGCCCATGCCCGCATCGTGTCGTCACGCATCAACGACGGGAGCAGGATTTCCGCGCAGTCGCCGCGTAACGCTGGCGGCAGATCGTCGATGGTGATCCACTCTGAACGCGCCAGCGCCACTGCCCCTTCGATCACCCTCTCGAGCTCCCGGACATTGCCGTGCCAATCGTAGATCGCCAGGGCCTCGGCGGCCGACGTCGTCAACGTGAGCGGACGCGGCGTTTGGTAGCGAGAGAGGAAGTGCTCGCTGAGCGCGGCGATGTCCTCGCGCCGATCGCGAAGCGGCGGAACGTGCAACTCGACGCCCGAAAGGCGATAGTACAGATCCTCGCGGAAAGCCCCTCGCGCCGCCAACTCTCGAAGGCTCCGGTTGGTCGCCACAACAATGCGTGCGTCGACTTTTCGGCTGCAGTGACCGCCAACCCGTTCGACCGTCAGCTCCTGGATGGCCCTCAGCAGTTTGGCCTGGGCGGCTGGCGCCAGATCGGACACCTCGTCGAGGAAGAGCGTGCCGCCATCCGCGTGCTCGAACTTTCCACGCCGCCCCCGGACGCCCGTGGCCGTCCGGTCTTCGATCCCGAACAACTCCGCCTCGAGCAGCGACTCGACGATAGCTGCGCAGTTGACGGCGACAAACGGCCCGTGCCGCCGCCAGGACGAGTCGTGGATCAACCGGGCGACCAGTTCCTTGCCCGTGCCGCTCTCACCCTGGATGAGCACCGTGAAGTCCGTAGCGGCAACGCGCGCGATGTGTTCCCGGAGGGTACACATGACCTCGCTCGTACCGACCAGTTGCGAGACCGCCGGGGCGGCGCGCCGGGTCGTCGGCGCCGTCTTGGTCGACACCTCCGTCAAACGCCAGTCAATCTCCACGACCAGCGCCGCGACGTCGCACGCCAGGCGCAGCAACTGATACCCCCATTCGTCGAGCCGCGGCTCAGCCGCCAGAGCCACTTCCATCACGACCGTAGGCTGTCCCTGGCGGGTCGGCACATCGAGGCGAACGGCGCCGGGCGGGGACGGTGGTGTGCCATCCCCGCCCGACGGCCGGTCGCGGAGCCTGACGGACTGGGCCTTCAACAAGTCCCGCAGTGCCAGCTCGAGGCGCGGACGCAGAAGGAATGGCTCGCCGCCGCCGCGGACTTGGTGGGCGAGCGAGCTGAGGATGAGGGCCATCCCTCGCCGTCGGTCCCGGCTTCGCATCCAGCGACGTGGTGCCCTCCTGCCCCCCTGAATCACTGGGCGTTCGTCGGCGCTGATCATCGTGCCCTCCGGAGCAGACGACACTATCACTGCCGATTCCAGCTTCAAGCGTGGTGCCAAGCCGAGTCTGGTCGTCAGGCGGTCGAATGGCTCCTGTCACGGAACGCCGTCGGCGAACGCGGTCGCCGGCGGGTAGTCGTTACCCATCCGCGCTGACGCATCGTGCTCGCGTCTGGGCACCGCATACCCTGCCGGCGCTCTGGTGTCAAACCGGTATGCAAGGTGCCGCTCGCGGGGCGCTGCCTCCAGTCGGTCAAGTGCTCGCTCGAACATGAGCGCGGCCTTGTAGCGAACGCCCTGGTCCGGAACGAGGGCCGAGACACGGCAGCGAAGAACCCGTGCCGTGACCGTCCAGCGCCAGCCGGGCGCCGCCAACTGGAGTTCCACGCAGGTGCCGGGGAGCAGACGGGTGGGAGCCTCGATGAGAGCGCCTCCTGCCGAGAGGTCGAGCAGGCCGATCTCCCGACCTGGACGCACCCTGGCGCTCGTGATCCATCCGCAAGCCTGATCGCTCACCCGCTGGCAACGGCGACGATCGGGCGTCGGGCAGCCCGTCACCGTGGTTCCCACGACCCTGATGAAAAATTGAACGTGAGGGCTCGGATGCGTCCGGTGGCCCCGAGCACGCGCACGGCCAGCTGATGCGGTCCTTGTCCGCCAATGTAGACAGTGCCTGAACTCGACGTCCCTGTGGGACTGAAGGAGATCATCCGGCTGCGACCGACCCGGATCGGGTCCGCCTGGTCGGCGCCGTCGGCTCCATCGATTGGCTCGGCCAGGTCGAGGATGCGGAAGCCGACGCCAGGAAAGTGGTCGGATAGCCGCTCGTGCGCCCGGATGAGGGGATCGATACCCGCGGCGATCTCGGCCGTGCGAACGCCGTTCCCGTTGCCGTCAGCGTACATCGCCCACCGGAAGTCGCCGGCTTCCGCCTCGAAGCGGACGGCGACGTTTGCGCGGCGCTTCAACGCCTCGAGTCGGGCGACGTGCAGCCGCGATGCGACATAGTCCGCGGCGCCGACGGCTCGTACCCCGGCGCGGGCGATCAGCCAGGCCGGTGTCGCAACACCGACGAGCACCAGCATCAGTGCCACACAAACGACAAGTTCGATGAGCGAATACCCTCGGCGCGACATTGGGGTTCTCCATCAGCGGCGGGCACCCGGAGGGACGGCCGACGGGCGATACAGCGCAGGTCCGGCCCGAGTGGGCGGCGTCCATGCAGCGACCAGCCCTCCGGCGATGCCCGTCGTTCGGCCCTGACGCCTATTGGGGCTGCCCGCTGGCCGCGACGGGCTTTGGCTGGCCGATCGTGATCAGGGGTTTCAGCTTGAGGAAGTTCTTCTCTCCGATCCCCTTGACGTTCATCAGGTCCTCGAGCTTCTTGAAACTGCCGTTCTTCTGACGGTAGTCTACGATGCGGGCCGCCATCTTCGCCCCGATGCCCGGCAACGCGTCGAACTGGTCGGCGGTGGCCGTGTTGATGTTGACGACGGTCCCGGCCGGGACCTTCGAGGTTCTGGCCGGCGCTGCTGTCTGCGCAGCCACCACGAGATGGCCGACGACCAGCGCGATGAGACACAGAGCCGCCACGGTACTGACTCGGCGCATGACTCCTCCCTTTTTGTGTGCGATCGACCTCGGCGATGTGCGCGTTATCCACTCACCTGCAACGGCCCCCGGCAGGCCGCCCAGCATCGGTTCGAGGTCGGGCACCGCCACCGCGACGGCCAACCGGGGTCACCCCCCCTCGAGGCAAGCGCGCTGCCGGTATTCGCTCTACGGGTTCGTCAGTCCAAACAACTGTGCTTCAGACGTGTTAGCGTTACAGCGGATGGGAGCGCGCTGGTGGCAGTGCCGGCGCGCAGCGCCAGCGACCACCGCGGTTGTCACTCTGACCAAGACGACACTCAGAAGGGCCGGAAACTGGGGCCAGAACGGGCAACTGCAGTTCTCTGGAGGGCGCCACAGTTGCGGGAACGGCTGCTGATCGATGCGATGTGAATGCCGCCGGCGGCAGAAGAGGGTCGCCGTGTTCGGCGCGCTCGTCGTGGCGCTCACGGCGTCGCCAAGGCCGACGCTCGGTCAAACCCCGGCGCCCCCTGTTCGGTCGACCTCTGGATCGAACGTGCAGATCGGTTTCGAAGAGCGGTTCCGGACGGAGCACTGGAACGACATCGTCGATCACACCTCGGCGGCTGCCGACGCGCGACGCCAGTACCGGTTCCGCACCCGGGTCTGGACCAAGGTGTCGTTCGGCTCCCGGTGGTCGTTCTTCGTCGGTCTCAACAACGAGTCCAAGGCGCAGACCGAGCCGAGCCTGCCGCTGACACTCGACGAGACGATCATCGAGAACCTGTACGTGGACCTCAGACCGACCGAAGCGCTGGCGATTCGTGTCGGCCGCCAGAATCTCGCGAGAGGTGACGGATTCATCCTCTCCGACGGAACGACGGGCGACGGGTCGCGGAGCTTCTACACCAACGGGGTGACGCTCGCGTGGACCCCGAGGCCTCAGGCCAGACTCGAACTCATCGCGCTATCCGACCCGCATCGGGACATCTACTTGCCGGTCATCCGCGACAAGAAGAAGAGCCTCACCGAATGGAACGAGCGGTTGCTCGGCGCCTACTACACCGACACGCGCGCTGCCGGCACCGATGTGCAGATCTACTGCCTTTGGAAGGACGAACGCGGCGACTCCCGGCCGCCCGGCCATCCGCAGCTCCAGCCGAATCGTGCGGTGAACACCCTGGGTACCCGCGTTGCGCGCGGAGTTGGTGGCGCGTGGACGGTGACGGGTGAGTTCGCGGGGCAGTGGGGCACGCAGGCTCCCTCGACGTCGATTCGGGCGTGGGGCGGCTACTTGAATGTCCGGCGAGCCTTCGCGCGCGCATGGAAGCCGACGCTGCTGGTGGGTTATACGGCGATGTCCGGTGATGATCCTGCAACGGCGAAAAGCGAGCGGTGGGATCCCGTGTTGAGCCGATGGCCGAAGTGGAGCGAGCTCTACATCTACTCGCTCGGACCAGAAGTGGGCGCTTCCTACTGGACGAACACCGCGCTGTGGCAGGCGGAGGCCACGTTCGTCCCCCACCGCTCGTTGAGTGTGAGGGGGACGTACTACTACCTCACGGCCTTCCACCCGTTCGCCGGCAGCCCAGACACATTCGCCAGCGGCACCTCGCGGGGACACCTCGTACAGGCGCGCGCCGATCTTCTGCTGAGCCCAACGCTGAAGGGCCACGTCCTCTACGAATACCTGGTCCCGGGGACGTTCTACTCGCACACCGCATCGGGGTACTTCTTCCGCGCCGAACTGGTCTGGGCGCTGCAGAAGACCTGGACGTTGGGAGGCTAGCGCGTCAGGCGACATCCGCCTGCCGATACCACGCCAGCGTGCGCTCGAGGCCCTGACGGAGGTCGACGGTGGGCTCGTACCCCAGGAGCCGTCTTGCCCGCGTGATGTCGGCCTGGGAGTCGCGCACGTCCCCGGCGCGCGCGTCGGAGTACACCGCTTCCATCCGCACCCCGAGCAGGTCGCACAGCGTGGTGAGCAGATCGTTCAGGCTGATGCGTCCGCCGGTGGCCACGTTCATCATCTGACCGGCAACGCCCGGGGCGTGGCACGCGCGGAGCACGCCGTCAACGACATTTGCGACGTACGTGAAGTCGCGCGTCTGCCCGCCATCGCCGTAGATCATCGGCCGCTGGCCGTGCAGGAGCGCCGTGATGAACAGCGAGATGACACCGGAATAGGGCGATGAAGGATCCTGGCGCGGGCCAAAGACGTTGAAGTACCGGATGGTGACGGTATCGAGGCCATACAGCGTCGTGAACATTGCCAGGTATTGCTCGCCGACGAGCTTCTGCAGGGCGTACGGCGACAGCGGCTTGGTCGGCATCTCCTCGTGCTTCGGCAGCGTGGGCGTGTCGCCGTACGCCGAAGACGATCCGGCGTAGACCAGACGCTTGACGCCGGCGTCGCGGGCAGCCACCAGGACGTTCAATGTCGCGTCGATGTTCGCGCGGTTGGACGTCACCGGGTCCTTGACGGACCTCGGCACCGACGGGATGGCCGCCTGGTGAAGCACGTAGTCCACGCCGTCGACGGCGTGCCGGGCGACATCGCCGTCAGCCAGGTCGCCCTGACGGAACTCGACTTGCGGCACGTGCGCGAGGTTTTCACGCTTGCCGGTGATCAGGCTGTCCACGACGCGAACCCGCTCGCCGCGGCGAACGAGTTCTTCCGCGAGATGCGATCCGATGAATCCGGCGCCGCCGGTCACGAGATACAAGGACATAAGCGCAGTGATTGGTGGCCAATGGCCAATAGCCGGTGGTTAGTGTTACTCGCAGTGGGCCGAGCGTAGAGAGAGCGCCGCAGAGAAGCCGTAAGCCGAATTCTGTCCGCCTCCGCCCGCCTTCGCGCGCCTCTCGGCGCACTTTGGCAGGCTTCGGCGGGACGATCATTCCTCTAGTCCCGCCATCACTGGCGGGCTCCAGCGACCTACCCGGAGGCCTCGGACGGGCCGTCCTATGGCGCCTCCCTATTTGGTCTTGCTCCGTGCGGGGTTTTGCCTGCCACCGGCGTTGCCGTCGGCGCGGTGCGCTCTTACCGCACCTTTTCACCCTTACTCGCCTCCGCCCTCCGGGCGACGGCGCAGCAAGCCATGTGCTCACCACGCCGCGCTCCGCAAGGCAGGCCACGAGGGCCTGCCCCGACGAAGCGCCGAAGGCGCAAAGTCGGGCGGTATATTTTCTGTGCCACTTTCCTTCAGGTCACCCTGACCGGGCGTTACCCGGCGCACTGCCCTGCGGAGTTCGGACTTTCCTCTCCCCACCGGCGTCTCCCGTCACGCGGACGTGGCGGGACGATCGGCGAGCAGCGATCGTCTGGCTTCCTGCGGCAAATTGTCAAAGAACGCGGAGACTACCCGTCGGTCTCCTGGCTGATCCTGTAGAACTCCAGCTTCTTGTACAGATTGCTGCGCGGCGTTCCGATCACCTCTGCGGTGCGCGAGATGTTCCATCCGTTGTCACGCAGTTTCTGCACGAGGAAGCTGCGCTCGGAGGTTTCCTTGAACTCGCGTAGCGTCGCCGCGGCCCGCGACTCCCCCCCATTATCCGTGGGAGCCGGACGAGCGTCAAACCGCAGCGCCTCGGGAAGGTCATCGGTGTCGACCGTGTCTCCCGGAGACATGATGATCATCCGCTCGACGGTGTTCCTCAATTCCCGGATGTTGCCTTTCCACCGATAGCGTCGCAGCGCCTCCATCGCCTGCGGCGTCACCCGCCGACGGCGGAAGTTGTTCTCGCGCGCGAGGGCATCGAGAAAGTGCTGAACCAACAGAGGGATGTCTTCCGCGCGTTCCCGGAGCGGCGGCACGAAGACAGGAATGACGCTGAGCCGGAAAAACAGGTCCTCGCGGAACGTCCCCTTCTCGATCTCGCGCTCCAGGTCCTTGTTGGTGGCGGCGATGACCCTGACATCGACTCGGATTGTCCGCGACGACCCGACGCGCTCCACCTCTCCTTCCTGGAGCACGCGCAGCACCTTCGCCTGGGTCTTCAGGCTCATGTCGCCGACTTCGTCGAGGAAGATGGTTCCCCGGTCGGCCTGCTCGAACTTCCCAATCTGCTTCTCGGTCGCTCCAGTGAAGGACCCCTTTTCGTGACCGAACAGCTCGGACTCGATCAGTTCCTCGGGAATGGCGGCGCAATTCACCTGGACGAAGCGCTCGCGACTTCGGAGACTGTTGCGGTGGATGGCACGAGCCACCAGTTCCTTGCCAACACCGCTCTCACCCTGGATCAGCACGGTTGCGTTGGTCGGCGCCGCACGCCGCACGGCTTCCATCACCTGACGGATCTGCGGAGAACTGCCGACCATCTCGTGCTTCGACTCGACCGCGCGCCTCAGGTCCTTCACCTCGTCCTTCATGCGGCGCTGTTCGGTCGCGTTGCGAATGGTGACGAGGATTCGATCGGTGGCCAGCGGTTTGTCGATGAAGTCGAAGGCACCCCGCCTGATCGCGTCGGCCCCTGTGGCACCGGTCCCATGGCCCGAGATCATCACGATCGGCACGTCGGTCATCGCCTTGACCCGGTCGAGCACTTCGAGGCCGTCCATTCCTGGCATCTTGATGTCGAGGAACACGAGGTCCGGTGACTCACGCTCGACCACCGTAATGCCGTCCGGCCCGGAAGACGCCCCGATGAACTCGTAGCCTTCGTACTCGAGAATCATCCGCATCGATTCGCGGACAGCCGCATCGTCGTCGATCACCAGAATGCGAGATTTCATGGCGTGCTTTCGACGCGCACTGTGCGCAGCGCGTGTTGCCCACCGGGCATCAAGACGAACAAGGCCAGCACCTGGCCGGGTTTCGCCGCCGCCGTCAGACGACGGTAGTCGGCTGCCGACGACACCGGTTGGCGGTTGACTTCGAGGATGACGTCGCCTCGTTCGATCTCGGCATCGTACGCAGGACTCAGCGGCTCGACCTTTGAGACGATCGCGCCGCGCACGCCGCTCGGGAGCCGCAGGTGTCTCACGATCTTCTTGCTCAGATCCGCCACCGTCAGACCAATCCCTCCGCCAGAATTCGAGCGGTCGATGTCCGACGGCGCCGGGCCAGACCCGGCCGGCTCGCCGTCTGCCTCGCGGCCCGGCCGCTCGGCGAGCGTCACCGTCACGTCCTGCGCGTGCCCGTTCCGCACCAGCCGGATTCTCACGCCCGTCCCCGGGTCGCGCGCAGAGACGGTCTTGATGAGATCATCATCGCTGTTCACGGCATGGCCGTCCACGGAAACAATGAGGTCGTAGGTCCTCACGCCCGCGCGTTCGGCGGGCGAGGCAGGCGAGACGTCTTCGACCAGGGCGCCATCCCCGTCCTTCAGCCTGAGCGACTCCCGCAGGTCGGGGTCGACCTCTCGCAGCGACACGCCGAGGTAGCCACGGACGACGCGCCCGCGCGCCTTGAGCTGCGCGAGGCTCCCCGTGGCGATGTCGATAGGCACGGCGAAGCCGATACTGCTCGAGTGCGAGCTGATGGCCGTGTTGATCCCGATCACTTCGCCGCGTGCGTTCAGGAGGGGGCCGCCGCTGTTGCCGAAGTTGATCGCGGCGTCGGTCTGAATGTAGTTGTCCAGGCTCCGATCGAACAACTTGCGCCCCAGGTAGCTGACAACGCCCACCGTCAGCGTGTGCTCGTAGCCGAGCGGATTGCCAATCGCGCACACCCACTCCCCGACGCGTAGTTGCGACGAGTCGCCAAGCGGAGCGGTGGGCAAGGGCGCGTCCGCATCAATCTTGAGCAGGGCGATGTCGGTGTCGGGATCGGCTCCGATCAGCCGCGCTCGCAGGCTCCGCCCATCCGCCAGCTTCACCGTCAGGCGGTCGGCCCGGTCGATGACGTGCTGGTTCGTGAGGACGTAGCCGGCCGGATCGATGATGAAGCCGCTCCCTTCTCCACGACGCGGCGCATCACTGCCGTCGGGGGATGGGGTCTCGTCGGACGGATCGTCCAGCGGATCGACGAACTCACGGTCCGGCCTTCCGCCGTGACGCCGACCATGCGAGGTGGCGTCGACGTTGACAACCGCCGGATTGATCCGCGCCGCGACGTCAGCGAAATTGACCGCGCCAGCCGGAGTAGGCTCCGTCGGACGGCGGCTCGGTGTGGCACCCGGGCGCGTCTGGACGACCGCGCCGGCCGAGAGGGGCTGGAGCGACCCGGCGACCGTGAACCCGGTGAAGAACGCAACCGCGCCGGTGAGCGCAATCGCCACGAGTGCAAAGCGCAGGTTCATTTAGTTATTATAAGCACTGGTCGCCGCCGGCTTCGGACCCTGCGAGGAGCGCCAGCAGTTCTGGTTCCCCGATCGTCCGCACTCCGAGGGCACGCGCCTTGTCCAGCTTGCTGCCCGGCTCGTCGCCCACGACCAGGTAGCTCGTGTTCTTGCTCACCGAGGTCGCGACTTTCCCGCCGAGTGCCGCGATCGCGGCGCTCGCCGCGTCGCGCGACAGCGTGGGCAGCGTGCCGGTGATCACGAAGGTCCGGCCAGCGAGCCTGTCGCCTGCCCCTGTTGCCTCCTCTGTGGACGATGGAGCCACTGTCCTCACGCCGGCTTCACGCAGGCGTTCGACCAGTTGACGGTTGCGTGGCTCGTCGAAGTACTCGCGAACGGACGCGGCGAGCACCGGGCCGATCTCGTGAATCTCGGTCAGGCGTTCGACGGGTGCGTCTTCCAGCGCTTCGACCGAACCGCAGGACTCGAGCAACACCTGCGCCGCGCGCTCGCCGACGTGGCGCACTCCGAGCGCGTAGAGCAGGCGCCAGGGGTCGTTCCCTCGACTGCGGTCGATCTGCTCGAGCAGGTTCTGAGCCGATTTCCGACCCATGCGCTCGAGGGCTTCGAGCTGAGGCGACGTCAAGCGATAGAGGTCGGCGAAGTCCTTCACGACACCGGCGCCGATCAACTGCGCCACGAGCGCCTCGCCCAAGCCCTCGATGTTCATCGCCCGTCTGGACGCGAAGTGCTCGAGGCTTCGCCGGAACCGTGCGGGGCACGCGATGTTCACGCACCGCCACACCACCTCGTCCTCCGGCTTGTGCAGCTGGCTGCCACAGGTCGGGCATTCCTTCGGCATCTTCCAGGGGACGACGTCCGGTCCTCTCAGCGAGACAACCGGCTTGACGACCTTGGGGATGACCTCCCCGCCCTTCTCGATCAGCACCACGTCGCCCGGCCGGATGTCCCGGCGTGCAATCTCCTGCTCGTTGTGCAGCGTCGCCATCTGGATCGTCGAGCCCGACAACCGAACGGGTTCGAGCACCGCGTACGGCGTCACGGCTCCCGTCCGGCCGACATTCACCTCGATCTTCAGCAGCGTGGTGGTCGCCTGCTCGGGCGGAAACTTGAACGCGATGGCCCACCGGGGGAACTTCGCCGTCGCCCCGACCCTCTCGCGCAGCGCGAGTTCGTCCAGCTTGATCACGACGCCGTCGGTATCGAACTGAAGCGACCGGCGCCGCTCCTTCCACTCCTCGCAGTAGGCGAGCACGGCCTCGACGCCGCGGCACGTCCGCCAGTTGGGCTCGACGGGAAATCCGAGCGCGCGCAACCGCGTCAGCATCTCCGAATGGCGTCCCGCGACGTCGCCGCGGCGATCGATGAGCTGGTAGACGAAGGCCGAGAGCCCCCGCCGCGCCACCTCGCGCGGGTCCAGGTTTCGCATCGTCCCGGCCGCGGCATTCCTGGGGTTGGCGAACGCCGGCTCGTCGTGGTCCTCCCGCTCGTGATTGATGCGCTCGAACATGGTTCGCGGGAGGTAGACCTCGCCCCTGATTTCGAGCCGTCCGGATGCAGCGCCGCCGGGCAGCGTCAACGGGATGGCGCGAATCGTCCTGACGTTGGACGTGACGTCTTCGCCTCGGAACCCGTCACCGCGCGTGACGCCCCGAACCAGACGTCCGTCCTCGTACGTGAGCGAGATGCTGAGACCGTCGATCTTGAGCTCCGCCACGTAATCGAGATCGGTCGCCGCCACCCCGTCGTCCGCGAGCCCGCGCCGCAGCCGGTCGTCGAAGGCGCTCAACTCGTCCTCGTTGTACGAGTTGTCGAGCGAGAGCATCGGGCTCTCGTGCGCCACGCTGACGAACCCTTCGGCCGGTCGTCCGCCGACGCGCTGGGTCGGCGACTCGGGGGTGACGAGTTCAGGGTGCTCACCCTCAGCCGCCTCGAGTTCCTTCATCAAGGCGTCGAACTCGGCGTCCGAGATCTCGGGATCGTTCAGGATGTAGTAGCGCTCTTCGTGATGCCGGATGCGGGCACGGAGGTCAGCGATGCGTTCGGCGGGTTTCACGACGCACTCCTTGGCACCGGACAAGAGAGTACAAATCGGATCAGCGGTCGCGGGAGAGCACGTAGTCGGAGAGCGCCATCAGCGCCTCCCGCTCGGGACTCGGCGGGAACGCCAGGAGGCTGGCTTTCGCGCGGGCGCTGAACTCGGTGGCTTTCTGATAGGCGTAGTCGAGCGAGCGGTGTTCGCTCAGGCAACCGGAGAGTTCGCGCCAGCGCTCCGATGTCACCTGCCGGTCGTTCACAATGTCGGCCAGCGTCTGGCGGAGGCCGGGTCCTGCGACCCGCAGCAGGTGAATCAGAGGCAGCGTCAGCTTCCCCTCGCGCAGATCGCTGGCGATCGGCTTGCCCAGGACCTCTTCCCTGCCGGTCAGGTCCAGCAGGTCATCCACGAGCTGAAAGGCGACGCCGAGGTTGGAGCCGTAGTCGCGCAGCGCGCGCTGGCGCTCGGGTGTCACATGGCCGAGGAGGCCACCAATTTCCGCACACCCACCAAACAGGTCCGCGGTCTTGCGCTGGAGGATGTCGAAGTGCTCGTCCTCGGTGATGTCGACGTCGCCGTTCTTCGACAACTGGTACAACTCGCCTTCAATCATGCGAAGCGTCACGTCGCACAGGATTCGCACCACGTCGAGCGAGTCCTCTGTCAGCGCCAGCGCCATCGACTTGATGTAGAGGTAGTCGCCCAGCAACACGGTGACATCGTTGCCCCACCGGGAGTGGACCGCCTGCCGGCCCCGGCGGAGCGTCGAGTCGTCGACGATGTCGTCGTGCACGAGCGTGGCCGTGTGGATGAACTCGACCACGGAGGCGTAGAGAACCGCACGGTCGCCCGAGTAGCCCGAGAGCCGGGCGGCCATCAGCAGCACCGCGGGGCGCACTCTCTTTCCGCCGGCGTCCTGGATGTAGCGACCGATCTCCGGAATCAGCGCGACCCTCGATTCGACGTGACGAGCGAATTGACGCTCGACCTCGTCGAGGTCGACACGGATCGGTTCGAAGATGTGGGCGAGACCGACTGGAGATTTTTCCACAGCGTGCTGAGTCTGATGATCACACCATAGTTGCGCGGGGAGTGTCAACGCACGGGAAGGCGCGCGCGACCCGTTCGGGGCGGTTCGAGACACCCGTTACTGGGCGAAGACCTGCTTGAAGTTGCGTCCCACCGCCGCGTCGAGCTCCGCCAGCGCCATCCCACGGTGTTCTGCAATGACGGCAGCCGTCCGGACGACCCAGGCCGGCTCGTTCCGCTTGCCGCGCAGGGGCACCGGTGCAAGATACGGACAATCGGTCTCGACCAGGAGTCGGTCAGCCGGCGTGCGTGCCGCGATCGTCCGGAGGTTCCCGGCTCTGGGAAAGGTCACGATTCCCGAGAACGAGAGCATTAAGCCGAGGGCAAGGGCACGATCCGCCAGCGCGTCCGTCCCTGAGAAGCAGTGAAACACCCCTCGCACGTCGCCCCGCCCTTCCTCCTCCAGAATCGACACGGTGTCTTCATCTGCCTCCCGCGTGTGGATGATGACCGGCCGGCGCAGCTCGCGCGCAAGACGCACCTGCACTCTGAATACGTCCCGCTGCACCTCCCGCGGAGAGAAATCGTAGTGGTAGTCGAGGCCAATCTCGCCAATGGCGCAGGCTCCAGGTGTCCGCGCATGGGCCGCTCGCACCCTCTCGGCGACCTCGTCCAGGCATGAGGAAAAGTCGTGTGCCTGATGGGGATGCGCCCCGATCGCGACGCGCAGATCCGGCCACGCCTGCAGGACGCGCGGCAATCGGCTCGCCTCGGCCTCGTCGCCGAGCGAGAGTATGCACACGCCGTCAGAAACGCCCGCCTCACGCGCCCGCCCGACAACCGCCTCGAGATCGCCCGCGAATGCCTCATCAGCCAGATGACAATGGCTATCGATCACGTGCGCCTACTTGATCCTGCTACCGGGCGGCGGCGGATTCTCGAAGCCAAGCAGCGCCGGAAGGCCGCCCTCTGGACTCGCCGCCAGCACCATCCCGTTCGACTCGATCCCCATCAACTTGGCCGGCTTCAGGTTCGCCACGACCACGATCGACCGGCCGACGAGCGCGTCGGCCTCGTACGCCTCGGCGATGCCCGCGACGATGGTGCGCTGCTCGGTGCCGAGGTCGATCTGCATCTTGATCAGCTTGCGCGAGCCCTTCACCTTCTCGGCGGCGAGGATCTTCGCGACCCGCAAGTCCACCTTTGCAAAATCCTCGATCGGGATCTTCTCGGCCGCGGCCGGCATCGACGTCGTCGCACCTGGCCCGGCCGGCACGCTCGGTGGAGTGACTGCCACCGGCGGATTTGCGGGCTCCGCTGGCGGGCTGGCCTGCTCGGGTGCTTTCCCTGTCGGCTCCTGACTCATCACGTTCTCCTGCTCCCGTTGGTTGGTTACCTGAACGGCTGGAACCGGGGAATCGATGCGCGGCCACAGCGGGTCGGCCCTGGCCACCACCCGTTCGCACAAGCCTCCCCACGCCGCGTCGAGGTCCAAACGCAGAGTCTCCGGCCCACGCGTTTCACCCATGCGCCGCAAGATCTCCGCACACGAGCCGGGCATCACCGGCATCAGCAAGATGGCCGAGATGCGGACCGCCTCGACGACGTCGGAGAGCACCTGCGTCAGCCGGTCCTCCTTCGCCTGCCGTGCCAGCGTCCAGGGCTCCGTTTCGGCGATGTACTCGTTGGCGGCGTCCACCAACGCGAAGGCGGCAAACGCGGCCTCGTGCAGCGCGTAGCGCTCCATGGCGGCCCGGTATCGCTGTACGGCGCTCGCCGCGACGTCTGCCAGTCGGCCCGGAGCGCCGGGCGCGGCGGGCAACCGGCCGCCCCGGTACTTGTCGGTCATCACGGCGAGGCGGTTGACCAGGTTTCCGAGGTTGTTGGCGAGGTCGACGTTGTAACGCTCCTCGAATCGCTCCCATGAAAAGTCCCCGTCCTGGCCGTACGGGATCTCCTTCACGAGGTACAGCCGCAGCGGATCGGGGCCAAACCGAGCGGCGGCATCGAGCGGATCGAGCACGGTGCCGAGCGTCTTGCTCATCCGCTGTCCTTTGTACTGCACGAACCCGTGGCCGAAGACCTGTCGCGGCAACGGCAGGCCGGCGCTCATCAGCATGGCCGGCCAGATCACGCAGTGGAACCGCGTGATGTCCTTTCCGACGATGTGGAGGTCGGCTGGCCACCACTGCTCGAACCCGTCGCCGTCGCGGCCGTAGCCAATCGCCGAAATGTAGTTGATGAGCGCGTCGAACCAGACGTACACGACGCTCGTCGAATCGAACGGAACCGGGATCCCCCAGAGCTGCCCGGCGCGGCTGATCGAAATATCCTCCAGGCCGCCCTCGAGCAATCTCAAGATCTCGTTCCGCCGAACGTCGGGTTGCAGGAACTCCGGGTGCTCGTCGTAGTGCGCGAGCAGCGCCTCACGATACCGTGACAGCCTGAAGAAGTGGTTCTTCTCGCGGATCCACTCGGGTTTGACGCCGTGAACGGGACAGAGCCCGTCGACCAGGTCCTTCTCGGGCTTGAAGGCCTCGCAGGACACGCAGTACGGCCCCTCGTAGAAGCCGTCGTAGAGATCGCCCGTTTCGGCGATCTTCTGCACCATCGCGCTCACGCCGACCCGATGACGCGGCTCCGTCGTGCGGATGAAGTCGTCGAACGAGATCTCGAGGCGCGCCCACGTGTCGCGAAATTCCCGCTCCATCTGGTCGCAGTACGCCAGCGGGTCGAGACCCCGTTCGATCGCACGTCGGTAGACGTTCTGCGAGTGCTCGTCGTTCCCCATGAGAAAGTGCGTACGCACGCCACACAAGCGCTTGTATCGCGCGATGACGTCGGCCGAGATCTTCTCGTACGCCGTACCGAGGTGCGGCCGGCTGTTCACGTAGTCGATTGCCGTGGTGAGGAAGAAGCGTGACATATCAGTTCGGTACCCAGTAGCCGGCAGTGACTGCTATCGGCGCGTTTGCCAGTATGCCTCGACGGCCAACGCCTGCACCTGCTTGACGGGCAGGCCCTTTTCCGTCGCGAGACGCACGCACTCATCGAACTCCGGCGCCGCGTTCACGACTTCGCCCCCACGGCAGGCCAGCTTGACCCGCACGGGCCCAATCGGCGTCTCGACGACCACGAATTCGCGATCCAGACACAGCCGGTTCAGTTCCTGATAGCGTAGCCCAATCGTCGTCGTTTCGCGAAAGACGATCGCGGCCAGCCCGTCGCGCAGGGCCGGGGCCGCAATCACCGTGAGCAGCGTTCCTGGCCTGTTCTTCTTCATCTGAACTGGCGTGTAGAACACTTCGAGAGCGCCGGCGGCGTACAGACGGTCGAGTACGACACCGAAGATCTGCGGGTTCATGTCGTCGATTTCGCACTCGAGCACGACCACGCGCTCCGCCTGCGCCGACTGGTCATCCTGCCCGATCAGGATCCGAAGGACGTTTGGCGTGCCCGCCACGTCGCGATCGCCGGCGCCGTACCCGACCCGGTCCACGCGCATGGCCGGCACAGGCCCGAACGAGGTCGCGTACCCCGAGACGAGCAGCGCACCGGTCGGCGTCACGGTTTCCATTTGCACGCCCGACGAGTAGACCGGGATGCCCTGGAGCAGCCGCAGGGTCGCCGGGGCCGGCACGGGGAAGATGCCGTGCGCGGACCGGACCATGCCGCCGCCCACGTTCAGGGGCGAGGCGACGATGCGATCGGCAGCCATCCACTCCAGACCGAACACGGCCCCGACGATATCGACGATCGAGTCGAGCGCGCCGACCTCGTGAAGGTGGACACGTTCGACCGGCATCTGGTGGATCTCCGCCTCTGCCTCGGCCAGCCGTCGAAACAGCTCCGCCGCCCTCGCCCTGGCCCGCTCCGACAATGCCGACCGCTCGATGAGCGCGATGATCTCCGCCAGGCTCCGGTGGCCGTGCGAGGTCGGGCTGATGTGTTCGCCCGGTGCATGATGGTGGTGCTCGCCGGCTCCGTGGTCGTGGGCGTGGTCGTGGTCGTGCGCATGGTCGTGAGCGTGCTCCTCGTGGGCAGGCTCGCCACCCTCGTGGAGATGGAACTTCGTGGCCGACAGACCGGACCGAAGCACGCGCTCGGCCGTGAGCCGGTAACCCGGGATCATCAGACTGCCCAGCGCGGCCTCGAGCTCGGCCAGCGGCAGCCCGGCATCGAGGAGCGCACCGAGCACCATGTCTCCCGAGGCCCCTGCGAAACAATCGAAGTAGAGTATTGTCGACATAGCCGTCAACCGTCAGAGAAAGCCCGCTTCTTTCAGGCTGCAGTATCGTCCGTCGCCGAGCACCACGTGATCGATCACCTGGATCCCCATCAACTGCCCGACCGCCACCATCCGCCGCGTCACCTGCACATCGTCCGGGCTCGGATGCGGATCCCCGGATGGGTGGTTGTGGAACAGCACCACCGCCGCTGCCGATGCGAGCAGGGCCTGGCGAAAGACCTCTCGCGGCTGAGCGGTGGTCGCGTCGAGCGACCCGACCGCAAGCAGGTTCGTCCGGAGCACCCGATGCCTGGCATCGAGGAGCACGACCCCGAACTGCTCCACCGGCCTGGCACTGTACTCCGGCATCAGATGCTCGGCCGCATCGCGCGGAGAGGTGATTTGAGGACGATCGGCCGGCCGCCTCGTGAGAACACGCCGCCCGATTTCCACCGCCGCCAGCATCTGCGCCGCCCGTGCCTGGCCCAGCCCCTTGATCACCAACAGTTCTTCAGCGTTTGTCTTGAGCAGTCCCTGCAGACCACCTGCGACATCGAGTACGGCGTTCGCCAACGCGAGCGCGCCGGCCTCCGCGGTTCCCGTGCCGAGCACGATCGCCAGCAGTTCGTTGTCGCCCAGCCCGGCGGTCCCAAGCCTGGCGAGCTTCTCGCGGGGCCGGTCGTCGGGGTGCACGTCTTTCACCGCCGCCACTCCAGTTAGTTATACTGCAAGATGATGCACCGTCGGACTTCGTGTTTCGTGCTGCTGGTCGGCTTGCTCTCGATTGCCGCGTGCGACTCGCCGCCAATCAAAGAGATGAGCGAGGCGAAGGCCGCCGTTGAGCGCGCCCGCACGGCGGGCGCGGAGCGCTACGCGTCGACCGAGTACCAGGCGGCGCAGGCGGCCCTTCGCCGATCCAACGAGTCCGTCTCCCAACGCGATTACCGGCAGGCGCTCGCCTTCGCCCTCGACAGCCGCGAACTGGCACAGACCGCCCTCCACGTGGCCGGCGAACAGAAGGCGGTGGCGCGTGACACTACGATGCGAGCGATTCGGACGCTCGAGCAGTCGATTGCCGGCGCAAGGCAGCAGATCGAGGCTGTCCAGGTGCCTGCACGCGCGCCGAAGACGCGCGCAGACCGGTTGCACGTGTCGGACCTGCGAAGGGCGATTGTCGTCGCGAATGTCGCGCTGCAAAAAGCGCGCGCGGCGGTTGCGGAGGACGACTACCCGGGGGCCAACCAGGCGTTGGCGGGGGCTGCAGAGCGTTTGAGGGCCGTTGTCGAAACAAAGACGGCGGACTCAGGGGCCGCCGCCCCGGCGGCAACGCGGTGATCCCGGCCCGGTTCGGGATCCGTGGCGAATCACCGGGCAGGAATTGCGTCGTGCGATCGCCCGCACGCGTGAGAAGTTACAATGCCCACTCCCCGCGCATGACGACCTCGGCCCAGCCCGTGAGATAGAGACCGTCCTCGAGCCACTCCACGCGCTGGGTGCCGCCCGGTGAGACCACCTGGACATCCCGGTTCGCGCCGCCGAACGCCGCCGACGCCACGGCCGCCGCGCACGCGCCGGTCCCAGACGCCATCGTCGGCCCCACGCCGCGTTCCCATATCAGGATTCGAACCTGGTCCGGGTTCTCGACGTGCGCGAACTCCACGTTCGTGCCTTCTGGAAATGCTTCGTGGTGCTCGAGGGCTCCACCGAGGCGGTGCATGCGCTCTTCACTGAGCGAGGTCTCCAGACGCACGCACTGAGGGTTCCCGACGCGAAGCGTGACCACGCGGAGCGGCGCACCCAGGACGTCGAGCGTCGTTTCGACGGGGGTCGTGGGGCGCCCCATCGCCGCACGGAACACCCAGTGCGCACCATCGCGACGAAGCAACTTCAGGCGCTTTTCGCCCGCATCGGTGTCGATGATGACCGCGTCGTCCGCCAGCAGGAAACCATGGACGTCGAGCAGCACGGCCGCCAGGCCCCGGACGCCGTTGCCAGACACCTCCGAGTAGCTCCCGTCGGCGTTCAGCAACTGCATCGAGGCGCCGCGCTGAGTACGGCGATACAGGATCAGCCCGTCGGCGCCGATGCCCGTATGTCGCGCGCACATGGTGCGGGCCACCGCCACACGGTCACGCCCATCGATCTGCGTGTCTTCGACGTAGAGGAAATCGTTGCCGTATGCGTGGGCCTTGACGACTGGGACCATCGGGTTACCTCCGGCAGAACGCGAGCAGGTGCCAGCCATATCGGCGCACGAGCGCCCGCGGCATGGCGTTGAACGTGCCGACGAAGAACGTGTTGTAGAGCGTCCCCTTCCACCCCTTGTGGAGGCGCGATTTGACCGGAAACCGCTCGGGCACCAGTTGTACGTCGCTGAACCCGGTCAGCAGGGCGCGGAACTCCGCCGCGCTGTACTTCCGCAGGACCGGAGCATCCTCGTGCTCGAGGTCGACTTTCATCAGCTTCGAGAGCAGGTTCAGCCACGAAATCCGGTTGTAGACCTGGAAGATCGCCTGGCCGCCAGGCTTCAACACCCGGCGGCACTCGTTCACCAACGCCTGGGCGTTGGACGTGTACTGCACCACGCCGTGCGCGAAGACGAGGTCGAAGGCGGCGTCGGGCAGCGGCAGATGCTCCCCGTCGGCCACCACCAGCGCCGCGGACAGCTTCCGCTGCTCGAAGTTCAGGCGAGCCAGGTCGATTGCGGACGGCGCGATATCCACGCCCGTCGCGATGGCGCCGGCCTGCGCGAACCGCACCAGGTCCACGCCCGTGCCGCAGCCCACGTCGAGCACATTCTTCCCGCGCTGGCCGTCGAAATCCACGAGCCGCAGCAGGTGATGGAGCTTGTCGAAGTGGTATTCGTCCAGGTCCGCGAAGAAACCGGGCGACCCTGGCGGGTTGCGACTGATGTCGAGGTCGTGGATCCGACTGTTCCAGTAGGTTCGCACGAGGTCGTTCGAGTCGAGAGCTTCAGATGTCATCACGGCCGAATACTATAGAATATCGGGTGGCGTTCGTCATTGGACTTCGTATCGTTCATCCTCGACTGCGTGTGCGGCATACATGAATCGTGATCTTACACGTCTCGCGGAGCGCTCGTTCGACCTCCTGGTGATCGGCGGTGGCATCCACGGGCTGGCGGCTGCCTACGATGCGGCGCAGCGAGGGCTGGCGGTGGCGCTCGTCGAGCGCGACGACTTCGGCTCGGCGGCGAGTTCCAACCATCTCAAGACGGTGCATGGCGGCCTGCGTTATCTGCAGACCGCCGACCTCAAGCGGATGCGCGAGTCGATTCTCGAGCGGCGGACCGTGGCGCGCCTCGCCCCACACCTGCTGACGCCGCTCCCCTTCCTGATGCCGACGTACTGGAAGCTGACGCGCAGCCGTCTCGCGATGCGAGTGGCATTCCTGGCCGACGCGGTGATCGGGCGCGATCGGAACGACGGCGTTGCCGCGAGACTTCGCCTGCCGGCGGGTCGGATCATCTCGCGAGCCGAGTGCCTGCGGCTGTTTCCTGACGTGCGCGCCAAGGGCCTGACGGGGGGCGCTACCTGGTTCGACTACCAGATGCGCAATACCGACAGGCTGACCTTCGCCTTCGCACTCGCGGCCGCTCGGGAGGGCGCGTGCCTGGCGAACCACCTGGAGGCCCAGCGCGCGCTCACCGAGGGCAAGCGGGTGGTTGGAGCCCGCGTCCGCGACGTGCTGACGGGCGACGAGTTCGATGTGCGAGCCCGGGTCACGCTGAACGCGGCTGGCGCCGGGGCGGGCCGGCTCATGTCGGCCTTCGGCGTCGCACAGTCGTTCCCGCTCCTCAAGGCGATGAACCTCGTGACGCGGCGGCCGATGTCGGGGCCCGCACTCGCCTCGTCCACCGACGACGGGCGCATGCTGTTCGTTGTCCCCTGGAACGGCCTTGCCGTCGCTGGCACGTCCCACTCGCAGGAGATGTGCGACGTCGACGCCTCGGCGGTCAGCACGCAGGAACTCCAAAAGTTCATCGACGAGGTGAACCAGGCGTTCCCCGCCCTCCGTCTGACGCCCGACGACGTCACGCTCGTGCACCGCGGCATCGTGCCCGCCTCGAAGTCGAGGAGAGGCGAAATCGGACTCGAGGGGCACTACGGAATCCGCGACCATGCTCGCGAGGGAGTGGAAGGGGCGGTCTCGCTCATTGGTGTGAAATACACAACGGCGCGCGGCGTCGCGGCCGAGGCCGTCAATCTGGTGGTCCGGAAGGCCGGACGCATTGCCGCCTGCCGCACGGCGGACGTTCCGCTGCCCGGGGGAGACGGGGGCGACCTCGACGTGCTCGTCGCCGGGGCTCGGCGGCAGGCGCCCGAACAGGTCGACGACGAGTCGCTTCGGCAGATCGTGGAAACGTACGGCAGCGGTACGGACGAGGTGTTCGCGCTGGCGCGCTCGCAGCGAGCACTCGCCGGTCGGGTCTCGCCGGACGCGCCAGTGATCCGCGCGCAGGTTGTGCACGCGATCCGGTCGGAAATGGCGTGCAGCCTCGTCGATGTGGTGACGCGCCGGCTGCCGCTCGGGGCAGGCCGCCACCCCGGGCAGGGCGTGGCAGAAGGCTGCGTGGCCGTCATGGCCGGCGAGTTGATCTGGAGTCAGTCCCGGGTCGAGCAGGAGCTGCTCGCGCTCGAGCAGTTCTACGCGCCCGTCCGCTTGCTGTAGCGCGCATCCTCCGAGCCGCGTCACCCTTTGGGCGTGAACGCTTTGAACATGTAGGTCACGCCCGCCGTGAAACCGAAGCTGGGGTCGCGGGTCGTCAGACCGAGCAGCAGTCCGGCATCGACGCGCGCGGCCCCGTACGTGTACCGCGCTCCGGCTCGAATCATACTTCGGCTCTCCGTGCCGATCGGCGCCTCGCCCGACCGCAGGCTCGCCCGGCCATTCAACTCACCCACGACGTCGATCTTGTCCGTAACGGCGCGCGCGATCGATCCGCCGTAGGTCAGCACGTCGTTCTGGCTCCGCCCGGCGACAGGGTCCGGCAGGATGCCCAGCCCGAGATTTCCCACGAAGCGGATCGACTGGATGGTCTTACCGAACGACAGGGACGTGTAGAAATCGATCGTGTTCAGCCCGATCCCGTTCGGGTGCTTCGAGTTCGGGAGCTTCGTCGCAAAGGCGAAGGCCACAGCCGGCCGTGACGACGACTCCGACAGCAGCCGAACCTTGGCGCCAATCACCATGTCCACGACATCGGTCGTCCGGTCGCCGTTCATGACGACCTGATCGGCGAGCGGCGCCAGCGAGCGTGATCCGACGCTCAGCCGCTGATAGGGCCCGCCGGTCAGCTGGATCTCCGCGATGTCACTCACACCGACGACGAGGCCCAGCATGGGGAGACGCAGCAGATTCCCATGCAGACCCGAGGCGGGAAAGAACAGGTCGATGCCGTAGTCGAATCCAGCCTCGACGAGGACGTGCCCCGCGCCAACCGACTCCGGGTCCTGCGTCACCAGCGGCCGCTGTTGAGCAAGAGCAGGCCCGGCGGCGAGACAGAACAGCCCGACGAGCAGCATGAGCCCCGGCAGGACCCTGCCGGCCACGCGAACGGTGTGAGAAGTCATGCCCGACATTTTGCCACGATTCGGCGGAGTCTCGCAGCGGCTACACGTGCTCGGTATCGAGGAGGATCGTGACGGGACCGTCGTTGACGAGCTCCACCTGCATGTGCGCCTGGAAGACGCCCGTGGCCACCGGAACGCCTGATTCGCGGAGCAGGCCGACGAAATCCTCGTACAACGCTTTGGCGTGGGCAGGAGGCGCAGCGCCATCGAACGACGGCCGCCGGCCCTTCCGACAGTCGCCGTAGAGCGTGAACTGAGACACAGCGAGAATCGAGCCGCCCACGTCCACGACCGAGCGGTTCATCTTGCCCTCATCGTCCCCAAAGATTCGGAGGCCGACGACCTTCCCGGCGAGGTATCGGGCTTGCTCGATCGTATCGCTCAGCGTGACGCCGAGCAGCACCAGCAGCCCTGGCCCGATCCCACCAACGGCCTGACCCTCAACGGTGACCCGCGACGAGCTGACGCGCTGAATCACGGCTCGCATGCGCCCTCATCGACTTCCGGGGTCTTTCGGATCGTGGGCTGACGGCAGCCGCGTCCGCGCACGTAGAGCCGCCGGCGGGTTGAGCCGGGAATCGAGCAAGTGTGTCGGTGCGACGTTCCGCAGCGCACCCAGCATCGAGTTCTTCACGCCAGGGTGCTCACGTTCCAGGTCGAGCAGCAAGCGCTTGACCCGCTGGCGCTGCAGGCTCAGGTCGCCGCACGCGGGACAGCAGCAGCCCACGATCGGCAGCCCGCACTCCTTCGCGTAGGCGCGGGCCTCGGACTCGAACACGTAGACCAGCGGTCTGATCACGACGTGGGCGCCGTTGTCCGAGACGAGCCGCGCCGGCATCGCCTTCAGGTTTCCCTCGAAGAAGAGGTTCAGCAGCAGCGTTTCGATGCAGTCGTCGGCATGATGACCGAGCGCGATCTTGGTCGCGCCGATCTCCGAAGCCAGCCGGTACAGCACGCCGCGCCGCAGACGGCCGCAGAGCGAACACGGCGTGTCGCCGGTATCGAGCAGATCCTCCATCACCTCGCCGATCGTCGTGTGCTCGATCCAACACTCCCACCCGTGCTCGGCACACGTCCGCGAAATCGTCGCGTGGTCGTACTCGGCGTAGCCCGAGTCCACGTTGACGCCAATCAGCGAGAAGTTGATCTTGGCGCGCCGACGCAGGACATCGAGGATCTGGAGCAGCGCCCAGCTGTCCTTTCCCCCCGACAGGCCGACGAGGATGCGGTCCCCCTCTTCGATCATCTGGAAGTCGGAGATCGCCTGGGTCGTTTTCTTCGCAATCCGCGTTTCGAGGGGAGACCGATAGGGCATCAGACCATCACCAACCGTTCGACGACGCGTGGCCACGTCAGCGTGGCCAGGGTGTCGGCACCTGCCGCGCCCAGGCGGGCAGCCAGCGTCTCGTCGGCGGCGAGCCGCGCCAGCGCAGAAGCGAGGGCCTCCGGAGCAGGCGCCGTCACGAATCCCTCGACGCCGTCGTGCACGAGTTCGGCCGGGCCGCCACTGTCCGTGCACGTGACCACCGGCTTCCGCGCGGCGAATGCCTCGACCGTCACGAACCCGAAATCCTCGGCTTTGGCCGGAAAACACACTGCGCGGCAGCGCGCCAGATGCTCGACCAGTTGGCCGGCATCGACAGCACCCGCGAGCGTAACGCGGCGCTCGAGCCCGAGCGTCGTCACGAGCTGCCGCAGGTCTCCGCGCATCTCGCCGTCGCCGGCGATCACGCACCGTACGGCCGCGGCTTCCGGCCTCGCCAGCGCCCTCACGAGCAGGTCGAGGCGCTTGAGCGGCGTGAGCCGGGACACGGCGAAGATGTAGTCGCCGTATCCGTCGCACCGGTACGGCCGCGGAGGGGGCGGGGGATACAGGACGTCAGCCCGAATCCCACCCATCCGCTGGAGCCGCTCCTGAATGGTCCTCGACTGCGCGAACAGCCGTCTCACGTTGTGGCGCAGCAGGTAACCGTCGGCGGCATGAATGAGGCGTCGGCGAATCGCCTCCTTCACGCGCTGGAGCGGAGTGAGCGTGGCCCGGAGCGCCGGCCACAGGTCGTAGTACTCGCGCATCCGGTGATTCAGCCAGCACACGTGCGCATCGTGACGCACCGCATAACTCGGGTACCGGAAGCTGATCACTTGATCGATCGGCCTGCCGTCCTGCGCCATCCCGAGGTCGGTGAACCACGCGGCCCCGTAGGCGCCGGCCTGGCGTCCGAACCGATTCTGGGGTGTGGTCACGGCCTCCGCCTCGTGCCCTGCCTCGCGCAGCGCCTGCACGAGGGACTGGACGATGACCAGGTGGCCTCCCCCCCCGAACGGCTGCCCCGACGTGACAACGGCAATACGGCTCATGGCGCCGCTCTCACACCTGCATCTCGCGGGTACCGACGATGCGCGCGGGAATGCCCACGGCGACCGACCGCTCGGGGACATCGCTCTTGACCACCGCCCCGGCGCCGATGATCGCATCGGCGCCAATCGCCACGCCGTCCATCACTTTCACGCCGGCGCCCATCCAGACTCCGGTTCCAATGCTGACCCCGGCGGATGTCCGTCGCTGGAGCGTGACCGGCAGCGAGGCGTCCGTCCGATCGTGATCGCCGCCGATGACATAGCAGTAGGCGGCAAACAGCGCATTCGCGCCGATGGTGACGCGGCTGGCCGAGAACACCTCGCAGTTGAAACCGAGATTCGTCCCGTCGCCGAGTTCGATGTCGCCGTTCTTGCAGGAGAGGATCGTGTTGCGGCCCAGGAAGACGCCGTTGCCGAGCGTGATCCCGGAGTTGTCATCCCCCTTCGCGTCGATCAGGCAGTTGTCGTCAATCACCACATCGCTGCCCAGGCGGATCTTGTGCGGGTGCCTCAGCACGACGTTGTGGCCGAAGACCACGTTCCGTCCGCATGCGCCGAGCAACCGCCGATAGAAGACCTTCCGCAGCGCGAGGCCGAGCGCGCCGGGCACGGCCTGTGATGCGAGCACCGTCAACTCGTACTGAAGCAGTGCGCCGAGACCGGGACGGCCGATCACCAACCGCGCGTACTTCTCGCGGGCGGAGAGGCGACGGTCCGACAGTTGGTCCTGAACGCGCGGGATGTCAGCCATCTACAACCACCCCTTCGCCCGATACCACCCGAGAGTTCGCCGGATGCCGTCGCGCAGGCCCACCTGGGGCGCGTATCCGAGCTCACGCCGAGCACGACCGATGTCGAACGCGCGGCTCTTCGTGAAGAAGTCCACGCGGCGGCGGTAGATCGGCGGTTCGATCCGAAACGGCACACAAACCGCCTCGCACAGCGCTCCAGCGGCCCAGAACGGCCAGACCGGCAACCGGAGCGCCGGAGGCTTCACCTCCGCCTCCTCCGCGATGAGACCGACCAGGGCCCGCAGCGTTCCGACTTCCGCTCCGGCGAGGATGTAGGTGCGGCCTGCCGCTCCTGCGACTGTGCCGCACAAATGAAAACCCTCGACCAGGTCGTCGATGTAGGTCAGATGGTAATAGATGTCGCCCCGCCCGAGGATCACAAAACGGCGTCTGGCTACTCCCCGGAAGAGCTTGAGGAGGCGACGGTCGCCCGGTCCGTAAATGCCGCTCGGCCGCGCGATGACCAGTTCCATCCCGGTCTCCTGCGCCGCGGTCCGGGCCATCCGCTCGCCGTCGAGTTTCGTGTCCTGGTAGACGTCGCCGGGGCGCAGCGGTGCGTCCTCGTTGCCCGGCGGATGCTCGACGTCCCCATGCACGCCGACGGTACTGCAGTGGACGAGGCGGCGGACCCCGGCGTGGGCGGCGGTGCGGACCAGGGCCTCGATGCCTGCGGCATTCACCGCGCGATACTCGGCGGCAGGCACGCCCGCCTGTCGGTAGATCGCCGCGATGTTGTACACGGTCGTCATGCCCTCGACGGCCCTTGCGAGCGACTGGACGTCCTTGAGATCGCCCGGGACCACCTCGAGGCCGCCTGACGACAGGTCAGCGCAGCGCGAGGGATCCCTCGCGATCACGCGGACCGCGTAACCCTTCGCTTGCAGCGCGCGAGCCAGATGACCACCGGTGAAGCCGGTTGCGCCGGTCACGAGGACGCGGTCCGAGCTCATCGTGATCGTCCTTCCCCTCGGATCGCAACAACCGTCACGGGCGACCCGAACAGGCGCAGCAGGCCGAGCCGCGCGAGCAGACCCTCGCTGGCCGCCGTGAACGCGCGGGCTCCGATCGCCTTGTGCAGGGCAATCGGCAGCACGAACTGTCGGTGGCACCGCGCGATCCGGAAGCCGTGACTCGCCAGCTCCGCTCGAATCGCGCCACTGCGAAAGACCCGGTACGCCTCCGTCCGGCTGCCCAACGCCGCCGCCAGATGTCTGCCTGCCGCCTGGAGGGCGGCCGCGCTGGCCAGCGCCGGATAGTCGAAGACCACCCGCTCCCGGGCCACCCGGCACAACTCGCCGAGGCACCTGCGCCAGTCGGGTGTGTGCATCAACACGCGCAGGCTCACAGCCGTGTCGAACGTCGCGTCGCCGAAGCCGATGGCGTGGGCGTCCCCCTCCTGGAAGTCGACCGACAGCCCCTCGGCCCGCGCACGTGCCCGGGCAACGTCGAGCATCTGCGCGGATGCGTCGATACCGGTCACCTGGGCGCCGCGTCGCGCGAGCGCGAGTGCCGCCCGCCCGGTTCCTGTGCCGACGTCGAGCACGGTCCGACGAGCCAGTTCAGGGAGGAAATCGACGAGCACCTGTTCCTGAGTGTCCGCGAGGAGTGTTCCGATGGGACCGCTGAATCGAAGTCGATCGAATCGGCCTGCATGAGCCGGATCGGCGTAGACAGCGTAGCTGTAGTGATCTGATGGCGGCACGGGCGGCCGTCCGTTCGGTTCGGTCAACGGACTCCTCCTGCGCCCGCGGGAAGGGGCTCTCCGGTCAGTTGCGCCACCGCCTGCCGGGTGCGGCCGACGTATGCCTCGTAGCTGTATTTCGTCTCGGCGAGCGTGCTGGCCCGACGCCCCAGTTCGAGCGCCGCCGCCGGGTCGGCCAACGCTTGCATGATCCCCTGCGCAAGACCTTCAGCGCTCGGTTCGGTCAGAATCGAGATGTCGTCGGTCAGCACCTGGGTGTGTGTCAGCAGCCGCGTGGCGACAATCGGCCGGCCTGCCCTCAGGTACTGATAGATCTTCAGGGGCGTATTCGTCCCCGTACTCCGAGGGGACACCAGCACGTCGGCGGCGTCCAGGAACTGGGGGATCTCCTCCGCCGGGCGCTCGCCGGTGAAGACCGTTACCGCGCCAATTCCCGCGCGGTGGGCCTGCTCGCGTGCGCGCTCGACCTGCTCGGGACGTCCTCCGGCCAGCAGCAACCGGGCGTCAGGCCGCTGCCCGGTCACGACGGCCATGGCCGAGAACAGGAGGTCGAGTCCCTGATAGGCCTCGAAGGTGCCGGTGTAGACCACCAGTGGCGTGGACGCCGACAGGCCGAACTCCTGCCGGGTCCGGAGGCCCTGCCCGGCCACCGGCGCTCCCCCCGAGCCCGGGGCGTTCTCGATCAGCACCGGCGTCGCGTCCGGAGCCACCTGCCTCACCGTCTCCGCCAGTTGCGGGCAGATGACGATGATGGCCTGCGAACGGGTGATGAACAGCCGCTCCATCCATCGGAAAACCGCCAGCAGGACGCGCGAGCGGCTGAACGAGAAGTTGCTCAACTGCTGCGGCAGGCTCGAGTGCATGTCGTACAAGTGAGGTCGCCGGAACAGCGCCGCCAGAACGATCCCGATCAGCGCCCCTTCCTCGTGCGAGTGAATCGCATCGTACCGTTCCGCAAGCGCCCGCCGGAAGGCCGTGAGCGACAGCGCGAGGTCGAGCGGGATCTTGGCCATTGACGGCCCGATCTTGATACGCGTCACGAACGGCGGCCGGAGGCACCTGAAGACCCGCAGGCCCGGCAGCGGCATGTCGCGGCCAAACGGGTAGGTCACGAGGTCGACCGTATGTCCGAGGTCCGTGAGGGCCCGAATCCGGTGGTACTCGCTGAACGGCGTGCCGCGAGGCTCGAAGAACGGCTCCGGGGCGATCATCAGTATCCGCATGGGTTGAGCGCACCCGACGCCAGAGGAGACGGGAGTGAAGAATCTGGTGCCTGAAACCCACCGATTATATGGGGTCAGCCGGCGAAAGATCAACGTAACCGCAAGCCCGCCCCGCGGCGCCGCTCGTCGTCTCTCCGCACTGGATGTCGCTCCTCCGACACCCAGCCACGGACTGCTGCCGCAGAACCCGGCCTTTTTCCGGACGATCGACGCTCTCGGCCGGGCACGTGACTTGCCTCCACTGAGCGAGACAGGAGGTCCGATGTCCATCAGCTCAGTCCAGGCTTCCGGCGCCAACGCCATCCAAGACCTGGCACGCACCATCATGCAGGAGTTCGACAAGAACCAGGACGGCCAGTTCTCATACGACGAGTTTGCCAACTTCCTGGACTCCTTCGTGCAGAATCTCGGTATCAAGCCCTCGCGCGCAGCCAGTGCGTCGTCGAGCACCGCCGGCAAGGTCGCCACCGCGTCGCAGCCCTTCGTCACCTCGCTCGACGCCAGCACACTGCCACCGTGCCCACCCGGCTGGAATGGGGCGAAGTGGACTGATCTCGGCCACACCACCCCCAAGTACGTCGTTGGGAGGATCCTGGCCCGGTACAGCCCCAGCGACTGGCTCGACACGGCCAAGCGCGACACGATTCTCGGCGACCTGAAGGCGGCCGGATTCAACGTCACGGCGGTCGGCAAGGACAAGGTCGACTTCGGTTCGGAATTGGGCAAGATCGACATCGTGCAGGGCGCGAGCAGCGGCGGTCAGGCGTGGCAGTGGCTGCCGGTGAGCTAGGCTGATCCCCTCGCGTTCCGTTCTGGAAATCTCCGGGGGAGGCGCGGCCGGCGCCTCCCCCGCCCTCTCCCCGTCACCACCTCGACCGTACGCCGAGCTGTCCGACCGAACCGAGGTTGGACTTTGCCACGCGGGGCGTGCTACCCTTCGCACTTTGCCGACTCTTGCCGCCGGAGGGCCCCGAAGGGCTGTGTCCCATTGGGTAGCCGTCCGCATTTCCGTCAGCTATGCAGCTTCCAGACGCCGCACCTGCGACGCCCTCCCGTGCGCGCCAGATCCTCGTTGGCCTCGCCAAGCTGATCATCAGCGCGGGCCTGCTGACGGTGCTGTTCTCCCGCACTGACCTTGGCGGTCTCTGGGCCCACATCCGCGGCGCGTCCATCCCGTGGCTGGCGTTCGGTCTTCTTTTGTACCTGGTCTCCCTCATCGTGGCGACCTGGAGATGGGAGGGCCTGCTCGCGGCCCAGCACATCGATGTGACGGGCCGTTCCCTGTTCGGCTCGTATCTCGTTGCGACTTTTTTCAACAATTTCCTTCCCAGCAACATCGGCGGCGATGTGGTGAGGATCCGCGACACCGTCCGCCCGGCCGGCTCGAAGACGCTGGCGGCCACCGTCGTGCTCATCGACCGGGCGATCGGCCTAGCTGGCTTGGTACTGGTCGCCGCCGTCGGGGCGACCGTGGCGGGAGGTGGCGCGACCGCCACGATGATGCCGGTCGTGCCGGCGTGGTTGTGGGCGGGTCTGCTGCTGGCTACGCTGGTCTCGGCACCGGCCGTCATTGCTCCGGCGGGCGTCGGCCGGATGCTTCAGCCGCTGCGGGTGATCCATCCCGAGTGGGTGGACGGGCGCATCGCGACGATCACTGAGATGCTTGGACGCTTCCGGGAACGGCCCCAGTCGCTGTTTCGCGGATTCGCGGGGGCCGTCGGCGTTCAGGTGCTCCAGGTCTTCTTCTTCTCGGCTGTGGCCCACAGCCTGAACATTCCCATCACGACCTGGCATCTCGCGTTCGTGGTGCCTGCCTCGTTCGTGGTGCAGATGCTGCCGGTCTCGGTCAACGGCTTCGGTGTCCGCGAGGCGACATTCTCGTTCTACTTCAACCGCCTCGGCCTCCCGATCGAATCGGCGATGGCGCTGTCGCTCGGCGCCACGGGACTCATCATGCTGTTCTCGCTGTCGGGTGCAGGCGCCTGGTTCCTCCGCGCGCACCGGCCCGAACCCACAGCCTGACTGCCACGCTACTTCTTCTTCTCGGCCGTCGCCTGCAGTCGAAGCATCGCGCCCAGGAACCGCCGGTCATTTGTCGTCGAGTCCCTCAGCTTCGGAACGAAGCCCCGATCGGCCTCCACGGACAGCACGAATCCGAACCCGTGGTTCGAGTAGACGCCTCTCCCGCGGGTATCGACGGTCATGTCGATCGCCTCGTCAGGCTTCAAATCGATCGTCCGGCCGCGGCCGTCGAACGACAGCCAGACCCGGTTCGGGATCGGTGACGACACTGTAATCCGCATGCTCGCGATCGGCTCCGTGGTCCGCACGATCACGTCCCCTCGGCGCCCGCCCGAAAACCAGATCCCGGCCGGCTCCGGGTCGTACACGTTCTCGTCGAGGAGATAGAGCGAGAGCTGCGGATCGTTGCCGTAGGGCAGGCGCGACCGGAAGCGATCGAGCATGATGGGCAGATCGTTCACCATCGTGAGCTCGATCGGCAGGAAACGAACCGCGCCATGGTTCAGGTTCTGGTATGGAAACCTGGCTGTGAAGTACGGGTTCAGAACCAACTGCGCGGTGAAGACGGCCCCGACCATCCACATGATCAACGGCAGCAGGGCGGAGTCGAGCGCCGGCAGCAGGAAGAACATCAGCGGATACAGACCCATGAAGTAGCGGTTGCCCGGCGGACCTCCCCCTCCCGACCAGGTGTACGGCAGGATGACGAGGATCGTGGCCACCGAGGCGAGGAGCGCCAGCACCAGGAGGATCTGCCAGCCTCGAATCTGCCTGAACCGCCACAGCCACAGTCCGAATGCCGCCACGCCCGGGAAGAAGAACGGCACGAGACCCGAATGCCGGCCAACCAGAAAGTACCCGACGTTTGCGGCAAACCGGCGCACGTAGAACCGGGAATCGTAGACCGCATCCGCGTAGAGCTCGTTCGTGCTGTTGGAGTAGCCCACGGTATCGAACGTCATCTCAGGCCGCTGGGTCGGAAACCAGGTGTAGAAGACCTTCCGGTTTCCGCCCTGGTAGTTCCACTCCCCGGACACGTAGCTGTTGAATCCGAACAGCCCTGCGAGCACGGCGCAGAAAACTATCCCCACCAGCAGACCGTGAACGAACCGCCGTCGCACCCAGGGCCACAGCACGACCGGAACGATGAGCAGCGCGTAGAGCGGCTTGGAGAAGGTCATCATCCCCAGCAGCACGGCGGCGAGGACGTCGCTCCACGGGCCGCGAACCCAGCGCGACACCCGGCCGGCGCCTGCAGGCACCGGCGATACCTCCTTGTAGAGCCACAGGAAGTATGCAAAGAACGCGAGCGAGAAATTGAACACTTCGGCCGTCATCCAGACGCCGAATACCGGCACCACCGTGGCCACGAGGAACGCCGTCGTGAAGATCATCGCCGGCGCGCGAGCGGATCGCGCCCGTACGAAGCGATAGCCACAAAGGCCGACACCGGTCAGGAGCAAGGCATGGAAGACCAGCATGCCGCGCAGGCCAAACAGCCAGACGAACGGCGACGCCATCAGAGGGTAGATATAGGCTTTGCCGAAGTAGAGATGATCGACCGGACCATCGCCCCACACGATCCGGCGGATGAACGGTGGCCCCCAGACGAATTTGATCCGGGCCAACTTTCCGCGCTTCAGGAAGATACCGTCGGGGCCGCATCGATAGACGGCCCAGTAGCGCTCCAGGTCCTGACGTTCGAACGCCAGGTCGCGGTCGTAGGCCGCGCTGAGCGCCATGGCCGTGTACGTGGCCTCGTCGCCTTTCAGGCCGTACCCGTTGGCGACCGGGTCGACCGTCAAGACAAAGGACAGGACCAGCGCGACCAAGAGGGCGGGTACGAGGAACTCGGCGCGTTGCCACCAGGCTGGAGACGGTTCGGCAATCGTGGCGGCATCAGCGCCCGGAGGGATGGAATCGGAATTCTGCACGGCGAGATAGTATGCCATGACGGTCATTCGGCGAGAAGGCGCGTTCGTCCAACCGCCACATCGACGGACCGATGGCCAAATTGACGGCATCACGAGGCCGGGATACCATGGACCCACTCACATGTCATCAAGGACTTTTGCCCTGAGATATATCGGGAAGGCCGCGCTGGGCGTGCCCCGCGACCTGGCGAAGACCGTCGTGGCCGCCGTCAAACCCATCCGTCCGACGGTGCTCATCTACAACTGCACGTTCGTGTGCGATGCCCGCTGTCAGATGTGCAGCAACTGGAAACGGGGGGACCGGAAGGCCGAGCTCAGCTTCGCCCGCCTCGAACAGGCGATGGACCATCCGTTCTGGCACGCCGTCGAGAACCTCAACATCTCGGGCGGCGAACCGACGACGCGAAACGACCTTCCGGAGTTGGTCGAGATGTTCGTCGGGCGCTTTCCCCGGCTGCGCAAGGTTGGCATCAACACGACTGGCCTGACGCCGCACCGCGCGATCCCGCAACTCACGCGGATCGTGCGGCACTGCGCCGAGCGCAACATCCTGATCAGCGCTCGCGTGTCGCTCGACGGTATCGGCGAGATCCACGACCAGGTGCGTCAGGTGAAGCGGGGTTTCGACAAGGCATCGGAGACGATCGCCGCCATGACCGCGCTGGCGGAGGAAGTGCCGCAGTTCCAGTTTGGCGTGGCGTCCACGATCTTCGCAACCAACATGAAGGACGCCGGGAACTTGTTGACGTGGGCGCGCGCGAAGAAGCTGGACATCGTCTTCAACATGCTCCGCTTCACCGATGCGATGCTCGGCAACAGCGACCTCGAGGAACGGATCGGACTTGGGGCGGACGAAGAAGAGTTCATGCGCCAGTTCTTCCTGGAGCGGGTGCAGGAGGAGTCGGTGTTCAGCGGCCAGGCGTTCATGTACTTGCACTACGCCGACATGATCGCGAACGGCTACAAGCGGACCATGCCCTGCCCGTTCCAGACGCAGGGCCTGCTGCTCAACCCGAACGGGGAACTGTTCTACTGCGAGAACTCGAAGGTCATCGGCAACCTGGCCGATGAGGACCCTGCTGCCGTGTACTTCCGGGCCGAGAACGTTGCCTACAGGAAGACGTTCCAGGAGACCATCTGCGCGAACTGCCTGAGCCCGTGCCAGGTGAACGTGGGGGCGATGAAGCAGTTCGCCCCCTACGTCAAGTTCCTGTTGCGTGCCTACCGCATCAAGCACCACCCCGAACAGCACCTCAGGACGCTGCCGAACGTCCCGTGAAGCGCCCGACTCTCGGCACGCTCCTGCGGGTGGCCGTCGCGGTGATCCTGACGGGCCTGCTGCTCTGGAAGGCCGACCCGGCCCGAGTCTGGCAGGCATCGGTCCGCGCAGACCCGTCTGACATCGCAATCGCCATGGCGCTGACGCTGCTCGACCGATCGCTGATGGCGTATCGATGGCTCGTACTGCTCCGCCCTCTCGCCTCCGCCTCGCACGTGTCGCTCGGCCCCATCATGCGGATCTTCTTCGTCAGCACGTTCGTGGGCACCTTCCTGCCCGCGAGCATCGGTGGCGACGCGGTTCGGGCCTACAGTCTCGCCCGGCACGACGTCCCGGCCTCGGCGGCCGTGGCGTCGGTGTTCATGGATCGCATGCTCGGTGTGCTGTCGGTCCTGCTGCTCGGCGTTGCAGGGCTCTTCTTTGCACGGGATCTCGCCACGCACCCGGCCGTGCTGACCGCCTTGTGCGTGACCCTCGGGGTCTGCGTCGCCACGGGGGTCGTCGTCTTCAGCCGAGGCATGGCAGACCTCGCACGTAGCCTGCTTCGCTTCGTACCGTACGTCGCGCTCCGCCGGACAGGCGACTCGTTACTCGGAGCGATTCAGAGCTACGCGACGTCGCACCGCGAGCTCTTGAACGTCCTCGCCGGATCACTCGGCGTGCAGGTCCTGCGCGTCGTCCAGGCGTATTTCCTCGGACGCGCACTTGGCATCGAGGCACCGCTCCAGGTCTACTTCGCGTTCATTCCGTTGATCCTCCTGGTCATGCTCCTGCCGGTCACCGTCAACGGCTTCGGCACGAGCCAGGCTGCCTTCGTCTGGCTCTTCGCGCGAGCGGGCGTCAGCAGCGCACAGTCGTTCGCACTGTCCGTGTTGTTCGTGGCGTTGGGAGTCGTGGGCAACCTGCCGGGCGCGGTGCTGTATATCCGCGGCGGACTGGATCCCACTCGAGCCGCTGCCGGCACCGTCGTTCCGCACGAGTGAGGATGGGCGACTGGCGATGGTGTCGTCAGGCCTCGACGTCCGGCTGTTCCGCTTCCCGGACTTCCCGAACCGTGTAGGTCGGCTTGTTCTGCGATTCGTGGTAGGTGCGGGCCTGGAGCTCCGCCAGCAGACCGAGCGTGATCAGTTGGACGCCGGTGAAGATCAGCAGGATCCCGAACAGCAGCAGCGGTCGATTGCCGATCGATTCGTATCCGAACAGCCGCTGCGCCGCAAGCCAGCCCGTCACGGCCGCGCCGGCCAGTCCCATCACCATCCCGACCAGGCCGAAAATCTGGAGGGGCCGGGTCGAATACGACAGCAGGAACTTGACGGTAAGCAGGTCCAGAACCACCCGAAACGTCCGCGAGATCCCGTAGTTCGACCGGCCGTGGGTTCGCGCCCTGTGGTTGACCACCACCTCGTCGATCCGGACGCCCATCTCGCTGGCAATGGCCGGCAGGAAGCGATGCATCTCACCGTAGAGTTTCAGCGGCTTCACCACCTCGGCGCGGAAAACCTTGAGCGAGCATCCGTAGTCGTGCAGCGCCACCCCCGTCGCCACCGAGATCAGCTTGTTCGCGAGGATTGACGGCAGCCGGCGCGAGATGAACGGATCCTTTCGAACCTTCCGCCACCCGCAGACGATGTCGAAGCCCTGCTCGAGCCGATCGACGAGGCCCGGGATGTCCGCCGGGTCGTTCTGCAGATCGCCGTCAGACGTGATGATGTAGCGCCCGCGGGCGCGGGCAAACCCGGCCGAGAAGGCGGCGGTCTGGCCGAAGTTGCGACGGAAGCGGATGACACGCAGCCGCGAGTCCTTCGCCTGAAGGCCTGCGAGCCGCTCGAAGCTGTCATCCGTGCTGCCGTCCTCGATGAACAGCAGTTCGTAGCTTCGCCCACACGGTTCGAGAGCATCGGTCAGCTCTCGGTACAGGCGCGGAATGTTCTCCGACTCATTCTTGATCGGGATGACGATTGAAAGCTCAGGTGACATCCGGCTGGCGATTATACCTTACGAGGGCGTTGGCGACCGGCGCCGCCACCAGACATAGACCAGCCCTGCAGCGAGAACCACGAGTGCCGTGGCCAGCGCCACCTGGTCCCCGTGAGTCTGGATGTAGTCCATTGCGGCATCGCCGTACCAGACCGCCAGCAATCCCTCGCCGAAGTAGCGGACGCCGCGTCCAAGGAGAATCGCCGCAAGAAAGGCGGCCGGCTTCACGCCGGCGAGGCCTGCCAGCAGCACGAAGACCTTGAAAGGGGCCGGCGGCGGCAGAATCGAAGGCACGAGCAGCGCCAGCAGGCCGTACCGCTGAAAGGCGTCGAGGCCCTTCTTGATGCCCCCTTCGCTGAACCGCGTTCGCAGAAACGCTTCCCCGCCCTTCCGCGCCAGCCAGTACAGGACGTAGCAGCCCGCCACCGACCCGAGCGTCGCCATCGTCGCGTAGTACGGGAAGCGATCCTTGTGCTGGGTGACCATCCAGACGACGAGGATGTCGTTGATCTCGGGCAGCGAGAGAAACGACGCGTCGAGAAACGCCACGACGAAGAGCCCGGGACCGCCGAAGGTCAGGACCAGCCCGCTCGCCCAGGTCACCAGGCTCTTCATGCGGCCGCGCCTGTCGAGCGGCGGGCGGCAGACCGCCGGCGGCTGGCAGCCGGCGAGAGCGCGCGAAGTACGCTAGAGTTGAGCGACGGAATCATCGAGCCTTGATTATAGCTGACGTACCCGCCCGCTCCGCCAGCCAACGCGTGCGAACCGCTTCCCTTGTCGCGGCTGGTGCGATCATCCTTGGCAGCGTGGCCGTCTGGGTGTATCACGCGGCCGGCCTGACGCTCAGTCACTACGACGCCAAAGCGCATCTTGTCGTCGCGCGAAGAGTCCTCGACAGCCTGACGCCCGGGTGGAGGCAACTCGGAGCAGTCTGGCTGCCGCTTCCCCACCTCCTGAACCTCTTACCCGTTCAGATCGACACCTTCTACCGAACCGGCGCTTCGGGCGTCGCCATCTCAGTACTCTCGTTCGGTCTCCTCGCGTATGCCTGCGCGCGTGTGATTCTTCGACTCACGGACTCCTCGCCGGCCGCAGTGGCTGGCACGCTCATCGTGGTGCTCAACCCGGACCTGCTGTACCTGCAGGCGACGCCGATGACCGAGCCCCTGCTGCTCGCCCTGACCATGCTGGCTGTGGCACTGCTCGTGGAGTGGGTGGACGACCAGACGCGATCCACCCGCCGAAACACGGGGCTGGCCTTTGCCGCCGCATGCCTGACGCGATACGAGGCGTGGCCGGTGACCGCGGCGGCGCTCGTCATCGCGACACTGGCGCTATGGCGAAAGGGCCTCGCCCCGCACGTCGCGGTGCGTCGGGTGGCAGTCCTGGCGGCTTACCCCCTGGTTGCGGTACTGGCGTTCCTCGTCCAGAGCCGGCTGACGGTAGGACACTGGTTCGTGACCGGGGGCTTCTACGTGGTGGACAACCCCGACATGGGGCGGCCCTTGAAGACGATTGGGTCGATCTGGTGGGCCAGCCACCACCTGAACGGCTACGGCGTGCTATTGACCGCGGTCGCGGGAGCGGCGGTAATCGCCGTCACGGGCCTGATGATTCCCGCGCGCGCCGCGACTCTCATCGTGCTGGCCCTTGGCGCCACGGCGGCGTTGCCATGGTATGCATTCGTCATCGGACACCCGTTCCGCATCCGGTACATGATCCCACTCGTACCTGCCGTTGCGGTCTGGGCCGGCGTCGCGGCGGGACGGATGGGGCGCTACCGGACTGTCGCAGCCGTAGCCCTGGTCGCACTCGTGCTCATCGAAACACGCCCGTTCGATCCGGCGGCTCCCATGATCGCCGAGGCTCAACTCGACCGCGAGCACGGTCGCGAGCGCGAAGCCGTGACCGAGTATCTGGCGCGTCACCGCCACGGCGAGAAGCTCCTCGTCAGCCTCGGCTCGCTGTCCCACTACGTTCAGGAGTTGTCGAGCGCGGGCCTGCGGATTCGCGACGTGATCCACGAAGGGAACGGCGACCTCTGGGCAGCGGCGCTCCGGCACCCGGAGACGCATGTCGGCTGGATTCTGGTCGAGGAACTCTCCGAGGGCGGCGACCAACTCTCGAAGCGTGCGAAAGCGGACCCGAGTTTTCTCACCGGATTCGCGCGCGTGGCCGAGGGCGGCGGGGTGGGGCTCTACAGGAGACAGGAACCAGAGTTCAGAAGCGAGACCCGGGAATCGAGAATTCAGAACCGACAGCCGGGAGGCGAGCAACGAACCCTCCGCTGACTTCCCGGCTGCATTCTCACTTCGCACTTCCTGTCTGTCGCTTCCCGGTTCCCTCGTCCGGCTAGAACCGCAGAATGAAGTTCGCCGAGTAGTTCATCCCACCAAGGTCCACGCGGCTACCCAGAAAGTCCTTGCTCAGCGGCGCGTCGGCCTTCTGGTAGCGGAGTTCGCCACCGAACGCGAAGTTGTGTCCCAGCGGGAACCGGATCCCGGCGACGACGACGGGGCCGACTGCCGTGCCGGAATCGACGTAGTTCGCCCGGAAGATGTTCGAGGCGCTGTCCACGAACTCACCCGTCTCGCTGTATCTCCAACTGAGCACACCCACACCGATGCCAACATACGGCTGGACAGGCGCCCGGCGCCCCGTCGGAAGGAACCTGAGCGTCGCCGACACCGGAATGATCCGAAGGCGGAGATCCTGCTGGATCTCCGAACCGTCGCTGTTGGTGACGTCTCGGTACACGCTCGGCGCCGTGCTCGCGTAGTAGCCCGCTCCGACGCCGACCTCGAGGAACGTGCCCATCGACACCAGCCACTCCGCGCCGATCGTTGCGTTGTTGAAGTCCTTGATATTGAACATCAGCGCGTCGCCGTAAAGGGCCCCCAGGTCCGAGACGAGCACGTCGCCCGATACACGGCCGGTCTCACTCCGGGGCGTGAAATAGCCCAGATTGACGGACAACGACTGGTGCTGTGCCGCAGCCAGTCCGGGCACGAGCAGGATGGTGGCCGTCACGAGCAGGCTCGTCAGCGCTTTGCTCCTGAACATGAGAGCGTCTCCTCGGTGTCGAGCGGTCGCGCGCCCAGAGGCCGATTCCCCCGGCTCACGCCGCGTCTGGTATGGAACTACAGCAGGAACAGTGCCAATCTCGCGAGGGCGAATAGGCCGGTTTCAGCCGCCACGATGGGCTGGGTGTCCGCTACAGATGTCAGTGGGAGGCCCCCGAACGCGCCGCCTGCCAGGCCTGAATCGTTCCAAGCATGGCCTCGTGCACCGGGCCATTTGACGCAACCACATGGCCGAGCCAGGGGTCGAAGGGCGTTCCGTCGAATCCCGTCACCCGCCCGCCTGCTTCCTGCACGATCAGCGCGCCAGCCGCGGTGTCCCACGGTTTCAGTCGTTGTTCCCAGAACCCTTCGAATCGTCCCGCTGCCACATAGCAGAGGTCGAGTGCGGCCGATCCGAGGCGCCTGACGGCCTGCGCACGCCCAAGGAACGCAGCAAACAGGCTCACCAGCAACTCGCCCTCACCCGGTTCGTGCACGGCGTACGAGAAACCGGTAACGAGCAGCGCATCGACCATCGAGTCGATGCTCGACACGAGCATCGGCTGGCCGTTGAGGAGCGCCCCGCCGCCGCGAGTCGCCGTGAACAGTTCTCGCCGCGTCGGATCGTACACCGCCGCCACTTCGGTCACACCGTCCACCTGCAGCGCGAGCGAGCTACAGAAGATCGGGAGGCCATGCGCGTAGTTGCTGGTCCCATCGAGCGGGTCGAACACCCAACAGTGACGGGCGCGCACGGGTTCCTTGCCGCCGAGTTCCTCCGCCACCACCTGGTGATCGGGAAATCGCTCCGAGATCATCGACCGGAACATCCGCTCGACGGCCACGTCGACCTCGGTGACGAGATCGATACGTCCCTTCTTCTTCGTCTTGAGATCGGTGCCGAGGCGGGCCATCTGGAGGTCGCCCGCGCGCAGGACGGCCTCGACGGCAGTGGCAAGGAAGATGGGGTGGGTCACGATCGTTTGAAGCGCTTCAGCATCCGAACCTCCATACCACCGCCGGCCGCCCGTTCGATGCTGACGTCGTCCATGAAGTTGCGCATGAAGAAGATGCCGCGCCCGCTGGCCTTCAGCAGGTTCTCCGGCGCGAGGGGGTCGGGAAGCGCCTTCGGCTCGAAGCCCTCACCGTGGTCGCGCACGCGCACCAGCAATTCGGTCGGCGCCACGCTCGGCGTCATCGTGAAGGAGATCTCGACGATCTTGGCGGGATCGTGACGATTCCCGTGCTTGATCGCGTTGATCACCGATTCCCGCACTGCCACGCCGACCCAGTGGAGCGAGTCGTCGTCGAGACCGAGCACGCGGCCGAGTTGATCGCTGACGGCCTGCGCGAGATCGATCATCTCGAACAGGCTCGGAAGCTCGAGGCGAACGGTGTGACCAGTATCGGACATGCAGGAGATGATCCGCGGCACCGAACGATGGTCCGCACAAAGTAACACAGGCAACGGAACACGGTCCAGCCCCCAGAGCGGGCCTCGTGGATGGGCGCGACGCCTCTGATGCTATAGTGCCCGGATGACAGTGCGAGGCTCGTTTGTCGTCCAGCCCGCGAACGGCGTGCGGGGAGTCGTTCGCGTCCCGGGTGACAAGTCGATCGCTCATCGATACGCCCTGCTGGCGGCCTTGTCACCAGGTCGATCCGTGTTGCGCGGCTACGCCCCCGGTGCGGACTGCCGCGCAACCCTTGCGTGCATCGAGGCACTCGGTGCCGCCGTCGTGCGCGCGGAAGCCACTGTCACTGTTATCGGACGTGGCGTGGGCCGTTTGAGTTCCCCGGCAGGGATCCTCGACGCGCTCAACTCGGGAACGACGACCCGCCTGCTGACAGGGGTCCTGGCCGGCCACCCCTTCACCGCGACGATCACGGGCGACGATTCCCTTCGCCGGCGCCCCATGCGCCGGGTCATCGTTCCGCTGACGCTCATGGGTGCCAGGATCGGGTCGACGAACGGATGCCTGCCGATGACGATCGAGGGTGGTCCACTGCGCGGAATTGACTACCACACCGAGGTTCCGAGCGCGCAGGTGAAGAGCGCGATCCTGCTGGCAGGCCTCCACGCGAGCGGCGTCACACGGGTGACCGAGAGCGCTCCCACACGGAACCACACGGAGGTCGCGCTTTCCCGCTTCGGCGCCGACGTGACGGTGACGGGCTCCGTTGTCGAACTGCGAGGTGGCCAGACCCTGCACGCCGTCGATCTCGAGATCCCCGGGGATCTCTCCTCGGCGGCCTTCTGGGCCGTCGCGGCGGCAGCGATGCCTGGTTCGTCGGTGGAACTCCCACAGGTCGGCCTGAATCCCACTCGTCGCGTCGTCCTCGACGTCCTGCAACGCGCGGGCGCAGAGATCGAGGTCGACGAATCCTCATCGGACGGAGGCGAGCCGGTCGGATGCGTGCGCGTGCGCCACGCCGGCGTCCGCCCCATCACGGTCTCGCCCGGCGACGTGCCCGGGCTCATCGACGAGCTGCCGGCGCTGGCGGCGCTCGCCACCCATGGCGGCGAGATCACGGTGACCGGAGCGGCCGAACTCAGGGTGAAGGAAAGCGATCGGATCTCGGCCCTCGTCGCCGGTCTCAGGGCGCTCGGCGCCGATGCGGACGAATTGCCGGACGGGTTCCACGTGAACGGTTCGCGACGGCTCGCGGGCGGCGTGGCGGACGCGGTGGGCGACCACCGCCTCGCGATGTCGTTCGCCATCGCGGCCCTCGGCGCGAGGGGTCCGTCCACGATCCTGGGTGCGGAATCGGTCGACGTCTCCTACCCGGGGTTCTTCGGCGTGCTCTCGTCACTCACGATATGAACACCGACAAGATCTACCTGGTCGGCTTCATGGGCGCGGGCAAGACGACGGTCGCGCGCGCGCTCGGGAAGCGGCTCGGCTGGCGGGTCGAGGACATCGACGAACTCATCGAAGCGCGCGAGCGGAAGACCGTGGCTGATGTGTTCGCGACGCTTGGCGAGCCCTACTTCAGGGCGGCGGAACGCGATGTCCTTCGGCGTCTGTTGCCCCTGCGCCACGTCATCATCGCCACCGGAGGCGGCACGTTTGCCGACGCGGACAACCGAACGCTCATCAACGAGGATGGCGTGTCCGTGTGGCTCGATCTTCCCCTCTCCTCCGCGCTCGACCGCGTCCCCCCGGACGGCCGCCGGCCGCTGGCTGCAGACCGGCGCCAGTTCGAAGCGCTCTATCAGGTCCGCCGCGCGGCGTACCAGTTGGCGCACGTCCGCATGGACGCCACCGTCCAACTCGAAGAACTGGTTGAACGGATCCTCGATTGGCTGGGATACTAGGCCGTGCGATACCTGGTGCTCAGTGACATCCACGCAAATATCGACGCGCTCGAGGCGGTGCTGACCACCGCCACGCCGGAGACGTACGACGGCGTGCTCCTGCTGGGCGACCTCGTCGGCTACGGAGCGGAACCGAATCTGGTCGTGGACCGCATGTCGGCGCTGTCACCTCTCGCGGCGATCCGCGGCAATCACGACAAGGTGGCCACAGGGCTCGAGAGCGCGGAAGGGTTCAACCCGGCGGCGGCCCGAGCCGCGCGGTGGACTCGCGACACGCTCACCGACCGCACGCGCGACTATCTCCGCGGACTCCAGAAAGGACCGCTCATCGTGGACGATCTCGTCGAGATCTGCCACGGTTCGCCGATCGACGAGGACGCGTATGTCTTCGGGGAGCTCGACGCCGCTGAAGCGCTCAACGCCACGCGCCGTCCGGTGTGCCTGTTCGGCCACACGCACATTCCCATGGGCGCCACGCTGTCGCCGGTCGGGACGCTGGACATGATCTTTCACGGGGCGCACGGTGAGGGGCGGATTGAACTCGACCCCGGGCTTCGGTACCTGTTCAACCCCGGCTCGGTGGGGCAACCGCGTGATGGCGATCCGCGCGCCGCCTTCGCCCTGCTCGACACCGGTCTTCGAGCCATCGAGTTCCGACGGGTCGCGTACCCGGTCGAGCGCGCCCGCGATCGCATCATTGACGCCGGCCTGCCAAAGCCGCTGGGCTTGCGGCTGCTCCAGGGGCGCTAGTCGCTCAGCGGTCCCGGGGCTCGCCGCGCCTCGCGGCCCGTTCCTCGCGGCGCTTCAGCTCCATGGCATACGCATCGCGCGCCGCCCGCGATCCGAGGATCCATCCGATGACGATGCCGATGAAGAGCATCGCCGGGATGTAGATGAAGTGTCCCGCGCCCATCTGGCCCACGTCGATACCTCCGCTGCTTACTGCCGCCCCACGCGATCAGCAATCCGCGTCGAGAGGGCGTGCATCTCGCCCTCGACCTTCATGAGCCGGCGCCAGATCGTCCACAGGTACACCAGCAGTACGGCCCAGACGAATGCATACGCCGTCATCAGCAGAGGGGCCGCCGGCAACTGCTCCTGTTGGGGCAGCGCCTTCACGGGCACGAACTCGTCCTGGGGCTGGCCGGCCGCCTGGCTCGCCGCCGGCTCGGCCGTTCGTCCCGCCTGGGTGGATGCCGCGACCTGGCCCACGAACACCAGCGACATCGCCACCAGCACCACAATCCGGGCTCCCGTCACGCCACAACACCTCATCGGAGATTCTCCGTTCTTCGATCGCATCCCTCGTTCCCCACGGTCACCCGCTCCCGCTCACTCCTCCTCGGCGAGGAGGTAGAGGTGTTCGACATCGGCGCGCCGGTGTTCGAGCCTCATGCGGGCCGCCAGGAGCAGACCGAACAGGAGCACGAACGCCGCCACGCAGAACCAGAACGGCCCGCGCATGCCAGGTGACAGCGTCGGCACCACCCGGGTCGTCGGATGAATCGTGCGCCAGATATTGACCGAGATGTAGACGAACGGCACGTTCGCCATCCCGAAGACGGCCATGGCCGCCGACAACTTCTCCGCCCCCGGCCCGCCGAACCGCCGCACGAGCAAGTACGCAAGAAAGATCATCCACATCAGCAGCGTGGAAGTCAGGCGCGCGTCCCATTGCCACCATACCCCCCACGCTTTGCGCGCCCAGAGCGGCCCCGTCACCAGCACGATCAGGCCGAACACCACCGTCAGTTCAGCCGCGGCGCTGGCCACGCGATCCGCCGCCGCGTGCCCTCTGAACAGGTACACCGCGCTCGCGATACCGCAGACGAAGGCGGCCAGGAACATCACCATCGCCGACGGAACGTGGTAGTAGAAGATCTTCTGCACCAGCCCCATCGTGGACTCGTACGGCGCATTCACGATCATCACCGGCGCCGCGGCGAACAGCACGAGGGCCAGCAGCACGAGGGCCGGGTATAGGTTCTTCATAGGCTCAATCACCGATCCACGCTCGAAGGTCCGGCGTCGGTCTCATTCCGTCATCAGTGGCTCGAAGGTCCAGAGTGAGAGCGTGACGAACACGATATCAAAGAACGCCAGGAGCGCAATCCACATCTGCGCCAGATCGTCGGCCGGCACGGGCTCGAACAGCGCGGCGGTCCCGCGCACCCCGGCGATGATGACTGGAATCGTGATCGGATACAGCAGGATTGGCAGGAGCACGTCGCGGCTGCGCGCGCGCACCAGCATCGCGGCGAACAGCGTCCCGACCGCGGAGAACCCGACCGTGCCGCAGACCAGGAGGGCCACGAGCAGCACGGGACGTGCACCCACGGGCGCGTGGAACAGCAGCGCGACGAGAGGCACGAGGATCGCCTCGACGATGAGGAGCAACAGGACGATCCCGAGGAGCTTGCCGACGTAGATGGCGGGCCTGCTCGCTGGCGCGAGCATCAGCGCACGCAGCGTTTCGGCGTGCCGCTCGCGCTCGAACGTGCGGCCGAGCGCCAGCGTGCCGGCAAAGGCAATCGAGATCCACATGATGCCGGCTGCCGCATCCTCGAGGGGCCGGCCCTCCTTGACGAGCGCGAACGCGAACACCAGCACACAGGCCACGGCGAAAAACGCGGTCGTGTAGAGAATCTCCCGGCTCCGCACCTCGACGGTGAGGTCCTTCCGCATCACGAGCCACGCCACTCGCAGGAACATCACGGCTACTCCGCTCCCGCCACATGCGCCCGGTAGTGCTCGCGAATCCGGCCGTGCGCCTCGTCCAGCGCAACCAGCCGACCCTCTTTCAGCACCGCAACCCGGTCGAGCAGCATCTCGGCCACATCGAGATCGTGAGTGACGACGACAATGATCCGACCGGCGGTCCGGAGTTCGCCGAGCCGCGCCACGAGCGCCGCGACTGACGCGTCGTCCAGCCCGGTAAACGGCTCGTCGAGGAGCAACAGTCGCGGATCGTGCAGCAGCGCACGCTCGAGTGCGAGCCTCTGGCGCATTCCGCGAGAGAACCCCGACACCACGTCATCGCGTCGGGTGGTCAGGCCCGCGCGCTCCAACGCATGTCCCACACGCCCGCTGACGTCCGGCAGATCATAGAGCCGCGCGAAGAACTCGAGGTTCTCGGCGGCGGTCAGTTCAGGATACAGGTGCAGGTCGTGCGACAGAAACCCCAAGCGGGCTCGAAGCGCCGGGCCGGCCTCGGCGGCGGTGAGCGGGCCATAGCGGACATCGCCCACTGACGGTGCCAGCAGTGTCGCGAGGATCGCGAGGAGCGTGGACTTGCCGGCGCCGTTCGGCCCGAGCAGACCCAGGACCTCCCCGGAGCGGCACGCAAGCGAGACGCGCGCCAGCGCGCGCCGGCGGCCGTAGTGACGGGACACGTCACGGACGGCCACCTCGGTGAAGTCGAACGTCACGCGGCAAGTCCCTGGTCGCCACGCGGACCGGTGGGCTCGGTGTCGAGTTCGCCGTAGATCCGTTCGAGCTCGCCGACGAGTTCGTCGCGCCGCACCGCGAATGCTTCATCGCTGCCCGGCCCTGCCGTGTGCTTCTCCTCGAGCGCCAGCAGGTCCCGAAAGACCCGTTCGCGCCGCGTTTCGAGTTGCTGGCGGACAGCGGCCTCGGCCGACCGCCCCCGCGTGCGGAGCGCGCCCCAGGCACCGCCCGCCACGAGCAGCGCGGCGAGCGTCAGCGCCACGTTCCGGGGCCACGTCGGGTGATGCGGCAATCCGGCCAGATCCAGCGCCAGCACGTCGCCAGCCTTCAGGGCCGGCCCCATCCCGATCAACGTCGGTTTTCCGGTGTCGGTCACCTCGCGAACGTTCGTGAGCTGTGGCGAGGACAGCGTCATCGCACCGGTTCTCTCCGCGATGAGCGTGACTTGATCGAAGGCGACCGGAAGCGGCTGCCGGATCGCCACGCGGGCCGAAGGCTGCAGCGAATAGGCGATCTGGACGGACGTGACGCCGGGTCGGAATGGCCCCGTCACCGTGACGTGCGGACCGTTGGCCTTGGCCAGCGGGGACGACCCCTCGAGGACCGTCGTGTTCTGCGCACCCGCGGGCAGGTCGAAGACGACTGGCGACGCGGTCTTCACGGGAGCCCCCGGGTTCTTGTTCACCAAGTCGAACAGGTAATAGACCTGCAGCACCTCGTCTTCGAACTGCAGGATGACCCGGGACTGGCCGCCGAGCGATACGGAGCCGGGCACGGCCTCCCTGGCGATCTGCAGTTCCGCCGACTTGTCGGCCGCGACCAGCATCAGCACGACGCCGCCTTGGGGCGGTATCTGGAATTCCTGCGACTCGAGGCGCTCGCCATCGACCGTCGTGACGGCCTGCACCGTGGTTCCCGGCGCCAGGCCGGTCAGCAACGCGTGGCCCGTCTGATCGCTCTTCACCGTCTGCTTCTTCCCGTTCACGGTGAAGTCCACCGAGTGGTCGATGATCAGGTTGGACAGCACGCCGCGGACCAGCCTCACCGAAACGGCACCAGCGGGCACGGTTTCCGACGGCCTTGGGATCCCGGACATGGCCTTCGCATCCGGCATGCCGGCCACGCCGCCCATGCCTCCCATCTGCGCCTGGACGGCCGATCCGACAAGCAGGCTACCGCCGACGACGAGCACGGCAACCACGTGCCGGGCGCGCTTCCCCACCGTGGCCTGACGCGCGGCGAGTTCCCTCTCGATCACCTCCCGGTATGCCGCGCTGCCGCTGTCCAGCTGGCGCATCACCCGCAGGGCCCTGGTGCGAAGGCGCCCCGTCATCTCCTGCCAATCAGCTTCGGACACCTTCCCCATCGCACGGTCGAACTCCAGTTCCTTGATCGCGCGAAGCGCCAGCGTCTTCTCGCGTTCGAGCGCAGCCCGCGTCCGTCCGCCCAACATCTCCGGCGTGTCCAGGGAGTCCGGCTGCGCAAGTGGCCAGAGCATGCGGAGCGCCGCGTAACCCGCCACACCAGCAGCCATGACGGTCAGACAGATGAAGATCACGTTGGCAGGACGCGTCCCGCGGACCGCGATCGCCGCGGCCGACGAGGCGATCAACGTCCCGATCACGAACAGGTGCCATGGCTGGAACCCGCTGACGACTGGGGTGGCTTCTGCGCCCGGTGGCGCTTGCGGTCGGCGTTTAGTCGAGGTCTCTGAGCTCATCGTCGAGCCGCGCCTCCAGTTCGGTGTCCACACGTTCCGCAGATGGCGTCGGGAGGGCCGGCGCAGGCTCGCCCTTGGCGGGCCTGCGGGACCACCTGATCGCCGCGATGCCGACGACGAGGAGACCACCTGCGCCGATGACGTAGGGAAACAGCCACGCGAGCCGGTTGAATCCTTTGTCGATAGGCATCGCCAGCGGTTCCTGGCTCCCGTACTTCTTGATGTAGTACTGCAGGACCTGTTCGCGCGTGAGACCCATCTTGACCAGATTCCCAATCTCCGCGCGCATCTCCGCAGCATAGCCGCACGTGCACTCACCGACGAGCTGCCGGCCGCACGTGCCACACATGCAGATCAGGGACTTGTAGAGATCCCGCTCGAGGGCCGTCTTCGGCTCCACCGGCCTGAATGCCGGGCTCTCGACGTGCTGTGCGGCCACGGGCCCGCCCATCAGCAGCAGGACCAGCACGAGCATCGCGATCGTCGCCGGTGCGGGCACCTTCGATGTCGCGAACCCCAGCGCCTGCTCGGGCAACAGCGCCAGCATCGTTCCGAGTGCCAGGACGCCGAATCCGACCCAGATCCAGTCCACCAGAGGATTGATGACGACCTGCAGGCTGACCGACTGATCCTGCAACTCGAAGCCCGGCATGACGATGTACAGGTCCTCGGCCACGCTTCGCCGAATCGCGACCTGTGACACCGGCTCCTGCTCGTGCCTGCGATAGAGCCATTTCCCGGGGAACGCCTTGTCGATTTCCTTGCCGTCTCGGAACACCGTCAGGTGCCCGGTGATCATCTGCTTCTGCCCGTCGTCGGTCACCCGCACACCGTCGTTGCGGATCACGTAGTGGCCGACCTGCGCCTGCTGGCCGGGCTTCAGCACCATCTGCTCGTCGATCTTGAACGCCTGGCCCGTGAACCCGAGGAACATCAACACGATGCCCAGGTGAACGATGTAGCCGCCGTAGCGGCGCTTCGATCGGGCCACGAGTCCAACCATCGCCGTGAGGTAGTCGGTACCCGAGGCCTGCCGGCGAACCGCTGCACCGCGGACGAACTCCTGAACGACCGTCACGCCGACGAATGCGCAGAGCGCGAAGCACAGTCCCGGCGGCCAGAAGGGAATTCCGGCAAGGGACAGTCCGACCGGCGTGAGCACGGCGACGATCGTCGCCCAGAGGAACTGTTCCCGGAGATTGGTCGGTGTAGACTTCCGCCACGCGAGCAGCGGGCCGACCCCGGTCAGGAACAGCAGGATCAACCCGATCGGAAGCATCCACTTGTTGAAGAACGGCGGACCGACCGTCAGGCGCTCGCCGGTCAACGCCTCGCTGATCGTCGGGAACATCGTCGCGAACAGCACGAAGAGCGCGGCGAACAGCAGCACCCAGTTGTTCACGAGGAAGGCGGCCTCCCGCGACACCCACGAATCGAGTTCGTGGCGTGACCGCAGCAGCGGCAGGCGGTAGACGATGTAGCCGAAGCTCACCGTCAGGATGACGAGCATGAAGCCCGTGAACAGCCACGCGAGTTGGCGGTCCTCGCCGAACGCGTGCACCGACTGGACGACGCCGGAGCGCGTCATGAACGTGCCGAAGATCGTCAGGAAGAACGTGACGACCACGAGCGTGACGTTCCAGACGCGCAGCATGCCGCGGCGTTCCTGCACCATGACGCTGTGCAGGAAGGCGGTGCCGGTGAGCCAGGGCAACAGCCCCGCGTTCTCGACCGGGTCCCATCCCCAGTATCCGCCCCAGCCCAGCACTTCGTACGCCCAGATCATCCCGAGCGTCAGGCCGAACGAGAGGAACAGCCAGCTCACCATCGTCCAGCGCCGGACGGCGCGCAGCCAGGCGTCGTCGAGGTGCCCGGTGATTAGCGCCGCGAGGCCGAAGGCGAACGGGATCGTCATCCCGACGAACCCGACGTACAGCGACGGCGGATGGATCGCCATGTAGGCGTTCTGAAGGAGCGGATTGAGACCCTTCCCCTCCGTCGGCGCCACGAGCAGATACGTTTCGAACGGGTTCTTGTGGATGACCATCAAGAACAGGAAGAACATCTGCACCACGGAGATGATCGCCACGACGTATGGCATCAGTTCGCGGTGGCGTTCCCGGTTCACGTGGACGGCAACCGAGCCGAAGATCGCCAGCAGGAACACCCAGAACATGATCGAGCCGTCGAGGCCGCCCCAGTAGGAGGTCAGCTTGTAGATGAACGGCTGCACCGTGTCCGAGTAGTGCTGGACGTATTTGATGCTGTAGTCGTCGGTGACGAAGGCGTGGATGATCACCGCGGTGCCGACCGTGAGCAGCGCGGCTACGAAATAGAATGCGCCGATTGCGCTGTCGATCAGACTGCGGGATCCACGCCGAGCACCGGTAACTGCCGCGGCCGCCGCGTAGGCGGAGACCACGAACGCCGCGAGGAGTGTGAAGGTGCCAAGGGAGGCCATGGGTTACTCGCTGACCGCGCGGACGTCCACCAGGAACCCGAGCGGGACGTGTTGACTCTCCGGTGTTCGTCCCGACCGAACCCCAATGACAGACGGCTGCGACAGGAATATGAGGTTTCGCCTACACGCCAGGTGCGGCGGCAACCTTCTTCGCTTCGTACTTGGAGGGACACTTCGCCATGACGCCGTTCGGCGAGACGTGGAAGCCGTCCGGCTCGAGCTTGCCCTTCAGTACAACCTCCGCGTCATCCGAAAACGTGTCCGGGACGATTCCGGTATAGTGGGCCGACACGACACGGACGCCGTCGCCGACCTTGTTGGTGACCTTGAACTTGTAGTCGAGCGAATCACGCTTGCGCAGGATGGAGTCCCTGACGACGTAGCCGTGAAGCTGCAGGTTCTTGCCCTGCCACGCGGCGGGATTCACGAGCACCTCGTCGACGTGCTTGTAATACTCGGTGCCTTCGCGAAGCGTCGCGCGCAGGAGGCCGCCCAGAGCGAGAGCCAGCACGACCACCGTCAGTCCGATCTTGACGCCCTTGTTTGCCATAGTGCCTTTCGCTGGTTTTCCCCAAACCAGAATACCGTCTGGCGCCGAATGGGTCAATCGCCTGCCGATTCTCCGCCACCCTTGAACCCCATCTGCCGCATCATCTGCCAGACGCGCGCGACGGGCAGGCCCACCACGTTGGAGTACGAGCCGACGATTCGGTCGACGAATCGCGACGCCAGCCCTTGCACGGCGTAGGCGCCCGCCTTGTCCGCCGGTTCGCCCGAAGCGACGTACCAACTGATCTCCCGGGAACTGAGAGGCAGGAATCGGACTCGGCTGGTGTCCACCGCCGACACCTCGTCCATCCCGTGCCTCAGCGCTACGCCTGTCAGCACCTCGTGCTCACGTGCGGACAGCAGATGCAGCATCCGGACCGCGTCCGCCTCATCCACGGGTTTCCCGAGGATGAGGCCATCCACGACCACCGCCGTGTCGGCCCCGAGCACGACGGCTTCGGGCGGCGCCTCAACCGTCCGCGCCTTGGCGACGGCCAGCCGTACGACATACTCCGCCGCGCATTCGCCATCGCGCGTTCGCTCGTCCACCTCCGCGGGGCGGACCTCGAACTCGAAGCCGGCGGCGGCCAGCAACTGAGCGCGACGTGGTGAGCCAGACGCAAGAATCAGACGCACGGAACGATCTTACATGGTCCAATCAATGAGAGAATACGGACATCTTGGATTCACTGTCCTCGGTTCTCCCCAACGCGGTCCGCATACTCCTCCGACAGGGCCCGATGTCGCCCGGCAAACTCCGGTTGGCCTGGCGCGTCGCTGTCGGTGCAGCCATCGACCGGGTCACCACGGTTTCGATGGACGACCACAAGGTCGTGCAGGTGGTGGCCCCTGACGCCACATGGCGTCGAGAGCTCAAACGCTCGCAAGCCCTCATCCTATCCAGGCTGCGGGACCTGGTGGGCGCCGACGAAGTGGCGAGTGTGAAGATCCTGGGCAAGAGCGGCAAGGAGTAAAGGAGCAGACGTGGCGAGTCCCGTGGGACACGCGTTGGCCGGGATGGCGGTCGGGTGGGTGATCTCGGGTGCTGGAGGTGCCAGAGGTGCTGATGGTGCCGAAGGTGCTGGTGCTGGAGGTGCCAGAGGTGCTTATGGTGCTGAAGGTGCGGGTGCCAGAGGTGCTGATGGTGCTGAAGGTGCGGGTGCCAGAGGTGCTGATGGTGCTGATGGTGCGGGTGCCGGGGGGGCGAGGACTCGGTGGCTCGAGCGGTGGGGCCCAACCCTCGCATTCGCGATCGCCGGGTGCGCCCCGGATCTGGACTTGCTGGTCGACCGCCATAGCCAGTACACCCACAGCCTCGGCGCGGCGCTGATCGTCCTCGCGGTCGGCTTCATCGTGGTGCGGCCGCGATCGAGAGTTGCCGCGGTGTTCGTCGTTGGCATCGCCGCCGCCTACGGTTCTCACGTGCTGGTCGACTGGCTGACCGAAGACACGTCGCCGCCGATCGGCATCATGGCCCTGTGGCCGTTCAGTTCCGAGTACTACGTGTCGCCGGTCAGCGTCTTCGGAAGTCTCGCCCGACACGTGTGGTTGAGAAGATACTGGTGGCTGAATACCACCTCCCTCCTTCGTGAGTGGGCGATTCTCGTTCCATTGGCGCTCCTGGCGTGGCGACTCCGGGGGCCGGGCCGGCTTCAAGCGCCGCCCCGCGGCAGTTCCTGCCACACGGCGCCGGCCGAGGCGACGAAATTCTCGCCGTCCCCACCGTCGCCGGTCGATGATGGCGAAAGTCCATACACCTCCAAATAACTATGTAATAGGTATTTATTCATCTCACGCAAGTCTCTTTCGCTTGACATTACAGCCGGCACGCCTCTAGAATGCTGGGGCTGAGAAGGTCAGACGATGTGACCCCGTGGCGGTAAGCGCCGGGGTCGAACTGGAACCTGGAGAGGAGCGCCGATGGCCGCCGACGATCGCAACGAACGCAGTAAGGCCCTGGATGTCGCCGTCAGTCAAATCGAGAAGCAGTTTGGCAAGGGGTCCATCATGCGGCTCGGCGTCAAGGGCGCGATCGCGCCGGTCGATGCCATTCCCACCGGATCGATCAGTCTCGACTTCGCACTGGGCATCGGCGGCGTGCCGCGTGGCCGCGTGGTCGAGATCTTCGGGCCCGAGTCGTCGGGCAAGACGACGCTCGCGCTCCAGGTGATCGCGCAGGCCCAGAAACTCGGCGGCATGGCGGCCTTCGTGGACGCGGAACATGCGCTCGACGCCACCTACGCCCGAAAGCTCGGTGTTGATCTCGACAACCTGCTGGTCTCACAGCCGGACAATGGCGAGCAGGCGCTCGAGATCGTCGAAGTCCTCGTCCGATCGGGCGGCGTGGACGTGGTCGTGGTGGACTCGGTCGCCGCGCTCGTGCCACGGGCGGAAATTGAAGGCGAGATGGGCGAAGCCCAAATGGGTCTCCAGGCCCGGCTCATGTCACAGGCGCTTCGCAAGCTCACGGGCGTCGTCTCGAAGTCGAAGACCTGCCTCGTCTTCATCAACCAGTTGCGCGAGAAGATCGGCGTCATGTTCGGCAACCCCGAGACGACGACGGGCGGGCGCGCGCTCAAGTTCTACGCGTCGGTGCGCCTCGACATCCGGCGCATCGCGACCATCAAGGACGGCGATGTCATCATCGGCGGCCGCACCCGCGTCAAGGTGGTGAAGAACAAGGTGGCGCCGCCATTTCGCGAGGCGGAGTTCGACATTCTCTACGGCGAGGGGATCTCGCGCGAGGGTGACCTCCTCGATTCGGCTGTCGAGCGGAAGATCGTGGACAAGAGCGGCACGTGGTTCGCCTACAGCGGCGATCGGCTCGGCCAGGGACGCGAGAACGTCAAGCAGTACCTGCGCGACAACCCCGAGGTCACGCAGGCCATCGAGGATCGTCTCCGCAAGGAGATGGGGCTCACCCACGAAGAAGCGGCCGAAGCCTGACGCGGTGCCACGTCCGAGGACCCTCACCCGCATCTGCGTCTTCTGCGCGTCGAGCGACGGAGTGCTTGGCGCGTACGGCGCGGCGGCCGTCTCGCTCGGCCGCGGGCTTGCCGCCCGCGGCCTCGGACTCGTCTACGGCGGCAGCAACATCGGCCTGATGCGGTTGCTGGCGGATGCCGCGATCGAAGGCGGCGGCGAAGTGATCGGCGTCATCCCTCAACAACTCGTCGACCGCGAGCGCGCACACCGCGGCCTCACCGACCTCCGCATCGTCCGCTCCATGCACGAGCGGAAGGCGCTGATGGCCGATCTGGCCGATGCGTTCGTCGCGCTGCCCGGCGGCTACGGCACGCTCGACGAGTTCTGCGAGGTGCTCACGTGGGCGCAGCTCGGCTTGCACAACAAACCCTGCGCGCTGTTGAACGTCGCCGGGTACTACGACGGCCTGCTTGCGCTCTTTGCGCGGGCGCGCCGCGAGGGATTCCTGTACAGCACGGGCCGCGACGTCATCGTGGAGGATGACGTGGAGCGACTGCTCGATCTGGTGATGAACCAGCCATGACGAATCGCCGTGATGCCGAGAGTGACTCCGGGTTGGCCGAATCCACACCGGAGGACGTGAGCCAAGCCGTGCGCGCCGCCCACGACGCGTTTCCCGCCCTCGCGTCCGCCGGGCCGGCGACTCGCGCGTCGCTCCTGCGGGGCATCGCGCGGGAGCTTCAGGCGCTCGGCGACGCGCTCCTCGACTCGGCCGCTGCCGAGACGGCCTTGCCGCTCCAGCGCCTGGTCGGCGAACGAGCGCGAACCGTCGGGCAGTTGGAGATGTTCGCGGCCCTCGTGGAGGAAGGGTCCTGGGTGGACGCACGGATCGACACGGCCATTGCCGATCGACGTCCAACTCCAAAGCCCGATCTCCGCCGCCTGCTCGTGCCAATCGGCCCGGTGGCCGTCTTCGGCGCCAGCAACTTCCCTCTTGCTTTTTGCGCCGCGGGGGGAGATACCGCGTCGGCGCTCGCGTCGGGTTGTCCGGTCGTCATGAAGCCGCATCCCGCGCACGCCCGCACGGCGGACATGGCCGTCGCGGCCGTGTGCCGCGCAGTAGCGGCCGTAGGCCTGCCCCGCGGCGTCTTCACTGCCGTTCACGGCGAGAGCCATGAAGTCGGCCTGTCCCTGGTCAGGCACCCACTCGTTCGCGCCGTCGCATTCACCGGTTCGCTTCGTGGGGGGCGAGCACTGTTCGACCTGGCGGCATCACGTCCCGACCCTATCTCGGTCTTCGCCGAGATGGGCAGCCTGAACCCGGTGTTCCTGCTGGCTTCGGCGCTCGAAGGCCACGCCGAGGAACTGGCTGAGGCATTTGCCGCGTCCATGACACTCGGCGTCGGTCAATTCTGCACGAAGCCCGGCGTTGTCGTTGCCGTGCGGGGCCCGGCGTTCGAGCGATTCGCGCAACGTCTCGCGGACGAGATCTCATCAGTGGCGCCCGGCCGGATGCTCTCCCCCGCCTTGGCCTCGAGCTATCGCGCGGCGGTCGACCGTGTGCGCGCGCGGTGCGACGTGCTGGTCGCCGGTCGGTCGAGTGGTACTGGCGCGACTTCCGAGGGCCACGCGGTTGTCCTCCGGACCACGATGACCCGGTTCGTCGAGGACGAGTGCTTGCGAAGCGAGATGTTCGGACCAGCGGCGCTCGTGGTCGAGGCGGAGGACGATGGAGAACTCGAAGAACTCGCGCTGGCGTTACCCGGGCAACTCACCGCGACAATCCACGCCAGCGATCAGGAACTGGCAGCCAAATCGGCGTTGGTGAGCACGCTCCAGCAGAAGGCTGGGCGCCTGGTGTTCAACGGTTTCCCAACCGGCCTCGAGGTGTGTCCATCGACAGAGCACGGGGGACCGTATCCTGCGACCACCGACGCGCGATCGACCTCGGTCGGCACCGACGCGATCCTCCGGTTCGCCCGGCCGGTCTGCTACCAGTCGTTCCCGCAAGCGGTGCTGCCGGTCGAACTGCGCGACAGGAACTACCGAGGGATTTGGCGGACCTTGAACGGCGCGCTGACGCGTGCCGACGTGGAGCGGTGAGCCAGGACGCTCGACTTTGGACTCTCGAGTTCGGTATAATCTCGGTTCCGCTGAGCGTTGCTCTTCCTCTCCGTGGCGAGGTAGCTCAGTTGGTAGAGCATACGACTGAAAATCGTAGTGTCGCCAGTTCGATTCTGGCCCTCGCCACCACCTTCCTCCTTCCTCCTTCATCCTTCCTCCTTCATCCTTCGTATTTGGTGCTGCTCGGCGCCTGGTTCTCCCAGAGCGCGCGCCACAACGGGAGTAGACCCGTGATGACGCGGTCAATCGTGCGGACGAGCTCCACGGGATCGGCGAGGACAGCGGCATCCTCCGGTTGATCGGGCGTCAGCCACTTGCCAAAGAAGATCAACTCGCCACAGCCGGGGTCGGCATGCAGGAGCGCCTCGACTCCCTGCGGTACATCCTTGGGGTCTGGTCGCGGGCTGCCGTCGAGGCCCTGGAGACGGCCCTCCTCCTTGATCATCCAGCCGGAGTACAGGCTCCCACGGGGCGACGACAACAGCGATTGAAAATGGCGGAAGTGCGCGCGCACGCGCACCAGACCTGCCGCGCGGTCGGCATCGTGGCCGCGGTCGTTCAGGTTGAAGCCAACGCCAACGCGAAGCCAATCATCGCCGTGCCGGCTCCCGCCGAACATCCCGATATTGAACTGCGGCTCCCATCGTCCCCCATGGCTGAACGCGAACCAGTGGCCATGTTGCGCGTGCACATCGCTGCGACTCACGCGGAACAACTGCTTGTGTCCCGCCTCGCGCACCGACGCCGCCTCGACGGCGGAGCCCAGGGTATTCACGCGTCGGAGCAGGTCCTGCACGCGAGGGCCGAAGCGCGCCGCGATGTCGCCCCGGGCGCAGAGGCACAACTCGGTGAAGGCTCGCTTCTCGAAGCCGGCGAAGCTCAGAGGAACTGGCTCGGCCGGCGCTGCCGCCGGGGCGGTCGCGGCTCGCACCGGCCGCGGCTCCGTGTCTTTAGCCACGCGCGGCGCACGCCGCACGCGCGTCGGCGTCACCTCCACCTGCATCGGGTGGCGCAGCCGTTCGACGGCCGCCAATCCGCCACCCGCGATGAGGTGGCGCGGGTCACGGCGGAGCACCTCCCGGTACTCGGTTTCGCTCTCGTCGAGGCGACCGGCCTCGAGCAGGCATCGGGCCAGCCGTGTACGCGAACCCGTGTCGTCCGGGTTCTCTGCCACGAGTTGGCGGTTCAATTCCAGCGACTCAGGGCCGAAATCTTGTGCAATTGCCAGGGCGCGCGCGCGTTCTTGTGTCGACGGCATGCGCAAGCGTGTCACGCCAAGGGTGGCTGGTGCAAGCGCCGTCTGCGGTTCCAGTCGCAAACCCAGCAATTCGGTCTATACTGTGGCTCGCCCATCGCTCCTTCCGGGCGCCACGTCTCCTAAACTCCCGTGCTGACGTCGTTGCCAGCGTGTGAGGCCTGAATGGCAGACACACGTTCGACCCGACCGCCCCATCGCGCCGTGCGCAACTCAGCACGGACCGCATTCATCGGGCTGGCCCTCGCGGCGGCTGCCGTTGTCGCCGAGCCGGCCCAGCAGAAGTTTGTCCCGCCTCGGACGCTCGACCCGTACATCCGCTTCGAGCGCATGCCGATCCCACGCGCGATCGTGTTCGAGATGATCCAGGATCGCCGTGGGTTCATCTGGTTCGCGACTGACAGCGGGTTGTACCGCTTCGACGGCTACCGTGCCCGGCTCTACCGACCGGAGCCGATAGCTTCCGGACTCCCCGCCTCGGTCTACAGCACGCAACTCGCTGAGGACGCGTCGGGCGCGATCTGGGTCTCGACCGACAATGGCTTGGGCCGGGTCGATCCGATCACGGGCCGCTTTGTCGTCTATCGGAATCGCCCGGGCGATCCAGGGAGCATCGCCCGCAACGTGGTCAATGGCCTCCGGGTTGACCGCGCCGGCATCGTCTGGGCCGGCACGGTCGGACTCGATCGCATCGATCCGAAGACCGGGACGGTCACGCACTTCGTCAACCGCCGCGACGACCCGACCACGATCAGCAGCAACGCGATCCACGACATCTGCGAGGATACGGACGGTACACTGTGGCTCGCCACCAACGCAGGTCTCGACGCGTTCGATAAGAGGACCGGGCGCGCGGTCCGCTTCGACCCGGCGCCAGCTGTCCGTGGGGCTGCCGCTCCGGTGCTGGTCAATCTCGTGAGATTGGCTGAAGGCAACCGGTTGCTCGTTGGCACCGAGTCAGGCGCGGTGTGGTTCGATCGGGCCTCGCATCGGTTCGCCCCGTTGTTGAACGAGAAGGGGCAGGTGGCCCCGGAGTTGCTCAGCTATATCAGGGCCGTCGGTTACAGCAGGGATGGCCGCTATTACTGGTTCGGCACCAGCGACGGCGTTGTTCGATACGAGCTGGCCACTGGGACGACACAGCGCATCGTCGGGGTCCCGGGGGTCCCGGGCGCATTTGCGACGAATCAGATCCGATCCCTCCTCGTCGACGACGCCGGCGGCATCTGGGCGGCTCCGCAGGGTGACGCGGTCTACCGGTACGACCCCGGAGCATCGCCCGTTGCGTCCCTCCGGAGTGTCCCTGGCGCCGCCGACAGCCTCGCCCGCAACAACATGTTCGGCGTGGCCGAGGATGCAGCGGGCGCGCTCTGGGTGGGGACCGACGGCGCTGGAGTGGACCGGGTCGACCCGACGACGGGCCAGGCGCGGCACTTCGCCTATCAACCCGGAGATCCCAATAGCCTGCCCGACAACTTTGTTCGAAGCGTCGCGGTCGGTGGCGACGGCGCAATCTGGGTCGCCACGGTCCGGGGCGGCGTGGCACGGATCGATCCCGACACGAACAGGGTCACCCGATTTCAGCACGACCCGCAGCGTCCCGATGGTCTCGACTCGAACAACGTCCGCACCGTGTATCGAGATCGCCAGGACCGGATCTGGATCGGCACGACCGAGGGCTCGCTCCACCGATACGACGCCGCCACCAAGACCATTCACCGCGTGCCGCTGGTGATCGACGGGAACCGACTCTACGGCGTGCTCGACTTCCTGGTGGGCGCTGACGGCAGCTACTGGATCGCCACGTACGGCCACGGTCTGGCTCGAGTGAAGCCGGACGGAACGATGAGCGTGTTCCGCACCAACCCTTCTGATCCCGCCTCCCTCAGCGGAGACAGCGCCTGGACGATCTGCGAGGACCAGCAGGGCACCATCTGGGTGGGAACCAGTTCCGGCCTGGATGCGATCGACCCGCGGACGTCGAGTGTCCGCCGCTACAGCGAAGCCGATCGTCTCGCGAGCAACGCCGTGCGGGCCATCGTCGAGGACCGTGACCGTGCGCTCTGGGTCGCCACGGACCGGGGACTGTCGCGACGGGATCCGGTCACCGGCGAGTTCAGGACGTACACGGCCGAGGACGGTTTCGTGAGTTCGTCCTTCTCCTACAAGACGGCGCTGCGCCTGCGCGACGGTCGCCTCTGTTTCGGCGGGGCCGACGGACTGATCCTCTTCGACCCGTCCAGACTGACCGAGAACCGCCTCGCGCCGCGCGTCGTGTTGACGGCCCTGATGCTCGGCAGCACGGTCGTGGACGTTGGGGCACCGGGCTCGCCGCTCGTGCGGGATATCGATCGGACGGATCCGCTTGTCCTTGGACCGCAGCACCGCTCGTTCGCCATTGAGTTCTCCGCGCTCAATTATCGTTTTCCCGCTAAGAACCAGTTCCGGTACAGGCTCGATGGATTCGATCCGTCGCCCAACTGGAATCTGGTGGACAGTACCCACCGCGAGGCACGCTACACGGGGCTTCCACCGGGCGAGTACGTGCTCAGGGTCACTGGATCGAACAACGAGGGGATCTGGAACCGCACGCCTCGCGCAATCCGGATCATCATCGAGCCACCGTGGTGGCGAACGAGGACGGCTCAGCTGTCCTACTGGATGGTCGGCGCGGGCCTCGTGATTGGCTTCGTGCAGCTCCGGACACGCGCACACCGACGGGAACTGGCCCGCCAGCGGGCCATCAACGAGGCGCTGCAACGGCTTGGCGATGAGCGCCAGGACACACTGCGGCAGCTCGAGGCCTCACAGGCAGCGCTGCAACAGTTGAACGCCGATCTGGAGCGGCGGGTCCAGAGCCGTACCGCGCAACTCGAGGCCGCCAACCAGGAACTCGAAGCGTTCTCCTATTCCGTTTCGCACGATCTCCGCACGCCGCTGCGCGCGATTGACGGCTTCTCCAAGCTGGCGCTCACAGAACAGGGAGAGTCGTTCCATCCGAAGACCGTTCGCTACCTCGGCCTCGTGCGCGAGAGCACCGCGCAGATGGCGAGGTTGATCGACGACCTCCTGGCGTTTTCGCGCCTTGGCCGCCAGCCGCTCACCCGGCGAGAGGTGGACATGCGGGACCTCGTCGAGCGCGTGCTAATCGCACTCGCGGCGGAACGGGGCGAGCGGGCGATCACGATCTCGATAGGCGATCTTCCCGTGTGCGACGGCGATCGGGCGCTGCTGAAACAGGTCTGGCTGAACCTGCTGGGCAACGCCCTCAAGTTCACCCGCGGGTTCGACCCAGCGCGGATCGAGGTCGGGAGCGAGGTCGTCGACGGCGTCGTGTCGTACTTCGTCAGGGACACGGGAGCTGGCTTCGACATGACGTACGCCAGCAAGCTGTTCGGCGTATTCCAGCGGCTCCACACCGCGGAACAGTACGACGGAACCGGTGTGGGTCTAGCCATCGTACAGCGAATCGTGCATCGTCACGGCGGGCGCGTGTGGGCGCATGGTGTGCCAAATCAGGGCGCCACATTCTGGTTCACCATTGGCCGTGACGGTCCGGCGACCCAAGATGGACAAGGTGAGGGAGGCGGTGATGAGCGGCGCCCCTGTTGAGATCCTCCTCGTCGAGGACAACGAGAACGACGCCGAGCTGGCGTTGTACGGCCTGCGCGAGCACCGTCTCGCCAACGAGATTGCCGTGGTCAGGGACGGCGTCGAGGCGCTCGACTTTCTATTCAGCACCGGCGCCTACGCAGCTCGGTCCACGGAGGCTCCCCCTCGCCTGATCCTGCTGGACCTCAAGCTCCCGAAACTCGATGGCCTCGACGTCCTTCGACGCGTGAAGACCGATCCCCGGACCCGCACGATCCCGGTGGTGATGCTGACGTCGTCGCGGGAGGAACGGGATCTCATCGAGAGCTACCGCCTGGGCGTCAATAGCTACATCGTCAAACCGGTCGATTTCGAGCAGTTCACGCAGGCGGTCGCGCAACTTGGACTGTACTGGCTGCTGCTCAACCAGCCCCCACCGCCACTGCGCGTCACACCCGAGGTCGGGTGACCGTGCCTGGCACGGCATCGCGGCTCCGAAGACGACACCGTCTCCGCCCCCGGACGATCGTCGGAGCGTTGGTCCTCCTGACGTTCGTCGCCTGCTCGCTTCATCTCACCCTCTACTCGGCCGGTCGATTCCTGCTGATCCCGTTCACGACCCTGACGACGTCTGGAAATCGCCTCTACGCCGACCCGGCGATTCCTGCGGACGTCCGGGTCACGCTCGAACGGGAGACAGTCCGTGCGCGCCAACGCGTCAAGGCTCTCTTCGGTGACGTGCGCTCGCGCCCGCTGATTGTGGCAGTCAGCAGCCCGCGCTATGCCCGCTTGTTCGGCGGGAGCCTGACCGGAACCGGACTGACGCACCTCTCGGTAGTCGGCTCGTGGATCCTCCTCTCGCCACGCGGCTTCAATGCCGACGTGATCGCGCACGAGTGGACCCACGCCGAGATGCGCGCCCGCGTCCGAACAGTGCGTTACGAAGCGATCATTCCTCTGTGGTTCAACGAGGGCGTGGCGATGCAGAACGACTGGCGGCCGGAGTATTCGCGCCGCGCCTTCGACCGGCGCCTCCAGAGTGACGCACCGATCCGGTTGTCCGACATCGCGACCCCGGAGGGCTTTCGCGAGCACCGGGCGCTGGCGTACATGACCGCCAAGTTCGAGATCGAGCGCTGGATCTCCATCACCCACCAGAAGGGCCTCGTTGCGCTGCTCGACGGCCTCTCGAGCCGCGAGGAGTTCGAAACCCGCTACGCGACACCGCCCTCCGGGTCCTGACTCCTGTACAATTCCCCTGCTCCTCAAGGAGGGCTCATGGCACTCATCGGACGGTTGGTCAGGTCTGGTCTCCCTCTCATCTTCCTCACGCTCGTCGGCGGAGCGCTTCCGACGATGCTCACGGCCCGAGCTGCGCAGGATCCTCAGCGCGTCACGTCCACGGATCCGGCGCTCCGCTTGAACGGCTTCAAGCAGCACGAGACGATGGCACAGGCCTCACCGTTCAAGGATGTCAAGTGGCAATGGGTCGGGCCGCGGAACGTCAGCGGTCGCTGCGTCGACATCGCGGTTGCCGCGCCGCGCGGCAAGTACTATGCAATCTACGTCGCCACCGCAACCGGCGGCCTGTGGAAGACGGAGAATGAGGCAACCACCTGGCAGCCCGTCTTTCAGAACGGCCCGGCCACGACCATCGGGGACGTCACCATCGCCCCGTCGAACCCCGCCATCGTGTGGATGGGAACCGGCGAGGCCAACATCTTCCGAAGCTCGCAGGCAGGGATCGGGGTGTACAAGTCGGTGGACGCGGGCAAGACCTGGCAGCACATGGGCCTGGCCGACACCTACACAATTCCGCGAATCGTCATTCACCCCACGAACCCGGACATCGTCTACGTGGCCGCCTCCGGCCACGAGTGGACCACGAACGCCGAGCGTGGCATCTACAAGACGGCGGACGGCGGAAGGACCTGGCAGAAGGTCCTGTTCGTCGACGCGACGACGGGGGCGATCGACCTCGTGATGGATCCATCCGACCCGAACACGCTCTACGCGGCCACCTGGCAGCGGACCCGGCTCAAGTGGAATGACCCACGGAATTTCGCGGACTACTCGGGAAGCGGCATCCAGAAGACCACTGACGGCGGCAAGACGTGGAGGGCCATCAACGCCGGCCTGCCCGCTCCGAAGCATCGCGGCCGGATCGGTCTCGATGTCTGTCTGACGCGGTCGAACACCCTGTACGCGCTGGTGGACAACTACGAAGTCGCGCGCGAGCCGACCGAAGAAGAGAAGACCGATCCCTACGGCATTCCATCGAGCGGGTACATCAAGGGCGCGACGGTCTATCGCTCGGATGACAAGGGCGAGCACTGGACCCAGGTGAGCGGCATGGCGAGTCCGGAGCAGAAGAAGTTCATGGAGCGCAGTTCCAACACCTACGGGTGGGTGTTCGGACAGATCCGCGTCGATCCAAACGACGTGAATACTGTTTACACCATGGGCCTTGGCCTCAACGTATCGAATGACGGGGGGAAGACGTTCCGAAGCCTCGACACACCCGGCGGCGACCATCACGGCCTGTGGATCGATCCCGCCAATTCGAACTACCTCGTCAACGTGTTCGACCAGGGTCTTGCGATCTCGTACGACCGCGGCAAGACGTGGAAGCACGCCCTTGGCGGGCCCCGCGTGATGGGGGCGGCCGAGGCCTATCAGCAGAATCTCCCGGTCACGCAGTTCTTCAACGTCGCCTTCGACATGGCCACGCCATTCCACGTCTATGGCTCGTCGCAGGACCACGGCAGCTTCCGTGGCATCGTCGACCTGTCGGCTGGCCGAGACAAGATTCCGGCGATCGACTTCGAGGAAACTCCCGGAGGTGAGGGCTCGACCCACGCGATCGACCCGTCCAATCCGAACATCGTCTACTCGTCGGGTTTCTACGGGACCCTCTCTCGCACCGACCTGAGCATCTCGGGGAGGAACCGGAGCAAGGACCTCCTCCCGGCGCGCTACCCTGACGAATCGTCGTTCCGCGGCGAATGGCTCGCGCCGACCATCCTGTCGCCGCACAGCGGCAGCATCCTCTACCACGGCATGCAGTACGTGTTGATGTCGCGCGACCACGGCGACACGTGGGAGGTCATCAGCCCCGACCTGACCCGTGGCGCCGCGACGGAGAAGGGCGACATCCCGTATCACACAATCTTCGCCTTGTCCGAGTCACCCCTCCGGCCCGGTCTGCTCTATGCCGGCACGGACGACGGGCGGGTGCACGTGACGAAGGATGGCGGAAAGACCTGGGCGGAGATTTCTGCCGGGGCGGCACCTCGACGGTGGGTTTCGCGGCTCATCGCGTCGGCCTACAGCCTGGGTACCGTCTACATGACTCAGAACGGCAAGCGTGATGACGACTTCACACCCTACGTCTGGAAGTCGATCGACTTCGGCAAGACGTGGACGAGCATTGCGTCTGGCATCCCGCTTGGGCCCGTCAACGTGATCCGAGAAGACCCGGTGGACAAGCAGATCCTGTACGTCGGGACGGATACTGGCGTCTACGTGACGACCGACGGAGGAAAGAGCTGGTCGGTCCTGGGCGGCGGCCTCCCGACCACTTACGTGCACGACCTGGTCATCCATCCGCGCGACAACGTGATCGTCATCGCCACGCACGGCCGCGGCATGTGGGCACTCGACGCCAACGCGATCAACAAGAAGGCGGAACGAAGACAGCGGTTCGAGGGACAGTGAACCCGCGTCCGGGCGAACGCGCGGGGACGACGAGAATCCCGGCCGCCAGCGGGTGCTGACGGCCGGGTCGGTGTGGGTCTACTGGTTGAGCGCCTCGTGCACCTTCCCGACCATCTTGGCGCCGGGATTCACGAGCGTCTTGTCGCCCTCTTCCTTCCATTTCGACGGGCAGACCTCGTTCGTCTTCCGTCCCAGGTACACGTTCGCCTTGAACTTGCGCATCAGCTCGTCGATGTTCCGGCCAAGGTTGTAGAAATTGACTTCGCTGTTGAGCAGCACGCCTTCGGGATTGATCACAAAGGTGCCGCGAAGCGCCAGTCCGGTTGCCTCGTCGTAGACACCGAACATCCTCGAGAGCCTCCCCGTCGGGTCGGCCCCCATCGGGTATTTCACGGCCGCGAGTTCCTTCTCGTTCTTCTTCCAGGCCAGGTGCACGAACTGCGTGTCGGTGCTGACCGTGACCACGTCACATCCCATCTTCGCGAACCGATCCTGCTGCTCTGCCAGAGCAGCGAATTCGGTCGCTCAAACGAATGTGAAGTCGGCTGGGTAGAAGAACAGGATTGTCCAACGCTTGTTGGCGATCTGCCCGGCCAGGGAGAAGCTCCCGAAGTCGTCCTTGATCGGATCGTACGTCGTCAGCTCGAAGTCGGGCACCTTCTGCCCGAGCTTGAGCCCCGTCTGGGTCACAGCGCTTTCGGCCACAGGCCCTCCTGGAAACACGATGGACCGACCGACGGACGGCTGAGTCCGTCTCGCGTAGAATACCATCATCTGCTCTTGGTCCGAGGAGCGCGTGCATGCCGTCTGCGCTGTCGGCCGTTATGTCGAAGCTGCCGGAGGTTGGCGTCACCATCTTCACAGTGATGACGCGGCAGGCGGTCGAGCACGGCGCCATCAACCTCGCGCAGGGCTTCCCCGACTTCGACTGCGACCCCGCGCTGGTGGCGGCCGTTCACGCGCACATGAAGCAGGGCAACAACCAGTACGCACCCATGCAGGGTGTCCTTGCGCTCAGGGAGGCCATCGCCGGGAAGATCGCCGCCCAGTACGGCGCGACGTACGACCCGGCCACCGAAATCACCATCACCTCAGGAGCGACAGAAGCGCTCTTCTGCGCCATCGCAACTCGCCTATGCCGAGTTCGTGCGCGCACGAACCAGCTACGAGGACCTCGCGACCTTCTATCAGGGCAAGCGCGACCGCTTCCTCGCGCTGATCGCCGGCTCGCGGTTCAAGCCCATCCCGTGCCGTGGCACCTACTTCCAACTCCTCGACCACGCGGCCACCACCCGTGAGCCCGACCGCGGATTCGCCATGAGGCTGCTCCGCGAGCATCGGGTTGCGTCGATCCCCACGTCGGCATTCCTGCACAACAGCGAGGCGCCGCCCGTCCTTCGATTCTGTTTTGCCAAGAAGGACGGGACGCTGGAGCAAGCTGCCGCGAGACTCTGCCGGGTCTGACGCCCACTCGATTTTCGTTGCGCCGGATTCCAAAAAACTGCGACGATAAGAGGTTATGACTTCATCACTCTCAAAGTGTTCACTCGTCGTATTCGTGCTCGTGTCTGCATGCGCGCTCTGCTTCCCCCACGCGGTGCTGGCGCAGCAGCCGGCCGCCGCGTCGCAGTCGCCGGCCGTCACCGCGGCGGATGTCGTGACTCCGCCCGCCGATGCTCAGAAGACCGCGTCCGGGCTCGCCTTCAAGGTGGTGACCCCCGGCAGCGGTTCGGTCAAGCCGACCGACACCGATCTGGTCAAGGTCGCGTTCAATGGCTGGACGAAGGACGGCAAGTCGTTCAGCGGGCCGCCGCCCGTCCGACCGATGCAGATGAGCCAAATCATCCTGCCCGGACTCTCTGAAGGCCTGAAGCTGATGACGACCGGCCAGAAGACCAAGCTGTGGTTGCCGGAGAAGCTGGCATTTGGCGGCGCGGCCGGCAAGCCGGCGGGTCCGATCCTGCTCGAGGTCGTTCTGCTCGACATCGTCGCGGCACCGGCGACGCCCGCAGACGTGGCAACGCCGCCGGCCGATGCGCAGAAGACCAAGTCGGGCCTGACCTACAAGACGCTCAAGGCTGGCAACGGCAACGACCACCCCGCGAAGAGCAGCACCGTCACCGTGCACTACTCGGGCTGGACGACAGACGGCAAGATGTTCGACAGCTCGGTCGTCAAGGGTGCGCCGTCGAAGTTCCCGCTGGACAAGGTCATCGCCGGTTGGACGGAAGGCGTGCAACTCATGGTGCCCGGCCAGGCTTGCCGATTCTGGGTCCCGGAGAAGCTGGCGTACCAGGGCCAGGAAGGCCGCCCGAAGGGGATGCTCGTGTTCGACGTCGAGCTCATCTCCATCGACGCCAAGTAGAAATCGCAGGGACGCGGCAGCAACCGGCGCGGTTGGAGCCCGTGCCGCCCCGCGTCCCTTCATCCTCCCCACGGTCACGCGTTCCGCCAATCCGCCTTTCTCCCAGTCCGCCGTCATTCTCGCTCTTTGGCGGCACCGCAGTTCCAGCACACCTCGAACTGCCCCTCCACGTGTTCCTGGCACCGTGAGCACTTCCACGGGGCCATTGCCATCTCGATCGTGGGTGCGGGCCCCTCGTCGCGAAGACCCGCCTGACCGCCGAAGTCCCGGACGACCTGCTCGGCGCGCTGCAGGTCGGTGCGGGATACGACGACCTTCACCGCGTCCAATCCCGCGGCAGACAGCGCGGGCGCCTCGAGCCACCCCATCTGTTCGTCCTTGAGGAACGCCAGGATGCCAGCGTTCTCGAGCAGTTCCTGGATCTGGCCCGCCTGCCATGACGCCCCGGCGTACACCTCGACGGCATCGTCTTGTGGGTCCATGGCCGCTATTGTAATGCCGGCACCGGATCCTCGGCGACGTGCCGGGAGTCCGGGATGTCGGGCCGCAAGGGCCGCGGATGGCGCGTTGATTTCCGCGGGAAACGGAGACATGATGATTCGCTATCCTGCTGGCACCGCGCTTGCTCAAAGAAAGGTCAGCGGCCCATCGCCCGAACGTCCTGTCAGCCGATGGGGGCCGGCTGGCGGGATCAACGGCGATGGGCTCTTGTCGTCTATGGTGATCTCGTCTCCCGTTTCGGACGCCGTCCACTCCGCACAGGTCGTTGCAACCATCGGACCTGCCTCCCGTTCGTCGGTGCGTTCGCTGGCCGACGCGGGCGCCACCAGGTTCCGCATCAACGCGTCGCACCTCGACGGTGCCGAACTTGCCAGCCTCCTGAGCCTTGCGCACGATGCCTGCCCCGAGGTTCCCCTCGTTGTGGATCTGCAGGGCGCGAAGATGCGGCTCGGCCTGCGTGTCGCTCGCCGGGTCACCGCGGGCGAACGCGTGCGTTTCTCATCGAAGGCCGACGCGGAGGTCCCACTTCCCCATCCCGAGATCTACGGACAGGTGGCACAAGGCGACACGCTGACGGTCGATGACGGGAGGATGCGCTTCGAGGTCATCGAGGCGGGGCAGGAGTGGCTGGACGCTCGTGCCCTGTGCGATGGTCAACTCCTGCCGAGAAAGGGCGTCAACGTCGAGCAGCACCCCATCAGGCTGCGCAGGCTGAGCGAGCGCGACCGCGACGCCTGCCGCGTCGCGAGCCAGCACGGCGTACGCGCGCTCGCGTTCTCGTTCATGCTGGACGGAAGCGAGAGCGAGTGGCTGCGACAGGCGGTGCCGGGTTGCCGCGTCATCGGGAAGATCGAGCGCGGCGAGGCGGCCAGGGACTCCGCGACGATCGCCGCGCGCGTGGATGAGATCTGGATCTGCCGAGGCGATCTCGGGGCTCAACTCGGGCCGGCGGCGCTCGCGTCGTTCGTGGGCGCACTGGATCCCCGTCAGTTGCCGGTGCCGGTGCTCATGGCCGGACAGGTGCTCGAACACCTCACGGAACATCGAGAGCCTACGCGCTCCGAGGTGTGCCACCTGTTCGATCTGGTCTCGCGAGGCTATGCCGGCATCGTCCTGTCGGATGAGACCGCGGTCGGCAACGATCCGGTTCACGCCGTCTCCACCGCCGCCGCGCTCCTTGATTCATTCCGCCCCTGACGCGACGTCCACCGTTTGTAGACGGCACATCTCCAAGACAGAGTTCGCCCGGGCTCGCGAGCCCAGCGAACCCTGTGCCGGAGTGCTTCGAGTGCTACCGAGAACGCGGGCCGGCCGGGGCCGCTGCCGGGAGCGGCTTGCGCGGCAGCAACTGCTCGCGGTTGGCCGCCTGGTATACGAACGACGCCACGATGACCGCATTCCGCATCATGTCGGTCGACTCAATCCGTTCGTAGGTATCCATGTTCGTGTGATAGGTGCGACCGTACTGCACAGGGTCCTGGATGAACTGGAACCCTGGCAGCCCCACCGCATCGAACGACAAGTGATCCGTGCCGCCCGTGTTTCGGATCGCCAGCGTTGTCATTCCCATGTTTCGGAACGGCTCCATCCACTGGGCGAAGATGGGCGCCACCGCCTCGTTGCCCTGGAGATACACGCCACGCGCGGTGCCCGTACCGTTGTCGATGTTGAAGTAGGCCGCGAACTTCCCATGCTCCGGCTTGAGCGCCATCGTCTCGCGGTCCGCGAAGTGATCCTTCACGTAGGCGCGCGATCCGAGCAGCCCCTGCTCCTCCCCGTCCCAGAGCGCGATGCGCACGGTCCGCCGCAGCTTCACGCCCGTCGCCTTCAGGATCCGGACCGCCTCCATCATCGTGACGAATCCGGCCGCGTTGTCGGCTGCGCCCGTCCCGCCGTGCCAGGAATCCCAGTGCCCACCGAGCATCACAACCTCAGTCGCCTTGTCCGTTCCAGGAATCTCCGCGACGATGTTGAGAGCCTGCGCGTCGTCGTGGAACGTGTTCTGCACGTTCATCTCGATCGTGACCGGGATCTTCTTCTCCAAGGTCCGGTAGATCCGGTTGTAGTGTTCCGGGGTCAGCGACACCTGGCAGGCCACCGGCGCAGCCTTCGGATCCTGGGATCCGCCGCTGCCGACACCGACCGTGCCGGCTTCCCCGCGGCTCGCATCGAGAACGGCAACAGCGCCCTCTTCGAGGTAGAACGTGGCCAGCTTCTGGCGGAACTCGCGGTTCCCTGCTGGACCACCGCCCGGCCGGCGTCCATCCTGACGAGGATCCGGCTGCATCGATACGTTGGCCAGATCGGTATCGGTGAGGCGCTTGGCGATCGGCTCGAACGGTGTCGTCAAATCACGCTTCGGCATCGACAGCACGAACTTCCCTTTGAGCTGCCCCTTGAACTTCGCCATGTCCTGCTCGTTCTCGATCACGGCGATGACGGCTTCAGCCGTCACCGCACCGTTCGTGCCCGGCGTCCAGGCCTTCGGCTGGCCGATGAGCACGTACGGCTGACCGGAGACGACGTGCGCCGAAAAACGCTCGTTGCTCCACCCTCGGCCGAAGTTCGGCACCGGTTCTGTGTGGAAGTTCACCAGCCCCCATCCGGTGAACGTCTTCTGGGCCCAGTCCACGAACGCCTTCCGATACGGCGACCCCGTCAGCCGCGGGCCGTAGACGTCGGTTGCGTAGCTCATCAGGTCCATGACCTGGGAACGCTGCAGGCCCTCGTCCTTGATGCGGTAGACGGCATCGTAGTCCACGCGCTCCGGACTCACGGCCATCTGAGCCGCGACGGGCACAACCAGGACGACAACGAGCGCGAGCAACATCAGCAGCCGGCGGGACGGACGCCCGCTCGGAACCAGTCGGTTCATGGCGACTCCTGGAAATGTGAACGAAAAAGGGAGACCGAGGGCATCCTCTATTACGACGGACCCGCCGCCCGCATTTACCGGACCGGAGAGGCGAAGTCAAGGCGCCGCACGCGCAGATGGATGCCCGCTCCTCTTGGCGGGCGCACTTACCGCGCGGCCGATGGGGAGTTCGAGGCAGGCGCAGGTGCACCGCCCGCAGCAGCCTGGGCCCGGTAGATGAAGGCGAGGACTTCCGCAACCACGAGGTACAACTCAGGAGGAATGTACTGGTCGACGTCGAGCCGCGAGAGCACGTCCACGAGCGCCGGGTCCTTGTGCACCGGAATGCCGTGCTCCGCCGCGATCGCCAGGATCGTATCGGCGATGAGGCCCTGCCCCTTCGCCACCACGCGCGGCGCGAGATCCTCGCCGCGCTCGTACCGCAGCGCGGCGGCGCGGTTCCGGCGCTTACGATCATCGGTCATACTGGCTCGTCCTCACACCCGGATGTTCACCACGGAGCCTCCCGGCAGCGGCCTCGGCTCGATGGCAGATCCGCCGGCACGATGCACCCGCGCGACATCGACGCACACGTCGAGCGACACCGACTTGAACAGCGCCCCCAGCTTCATCGCCAGGCCGTCGAGCCCGCCGAGCAGTACCGTACGGGTCGAATCGCGTTCGACGAAGAACACCCCGTCGAGAGTCCCCGCCTGCCATCTGGCATTTGCCTCGATTGGCCCCAGGGTTTCGGACGGCACCAGGACGCTGATGCTGACCGGCGCTGCCTGGCCCGGAGTGCCCTCCGCATCGCGGTCCCGGTGCACGAACACCCTGGCACGGGCTTCCTCGCCCGGGAGCTGGATCGGGACTTCGAACGACGCCGCACCTTCGGTGATCCAGCGATAGGCGAACGCCACCTGCTGTGCCAGCAGGCTGCCGGCGAGCGCTTCGTTCGCCGGCCCGGCCAACTGCGCAGCCGCCTGGCCGCCCTGACTCTCGCTCGTCGCGATGGCAGTGGAGAGCTTGCCGAGCAGCACCTTCAGATCGTCCTGCAGTGCGGCCAGTGCCTGCTCAGCGGGCAATGGCGGAGTTCCAGTCAGCGCCGACCAGAGATGCGACTCGAACAGAACTCCGCTGTTCTGCAGCCACACCCGAAGCGCCGCGACGATCGTCTCCCGGTCGCCCAACGGAAACACGGGTTGAGCCAGGCGAGCGAGCGCATCGGCCAGTTGCGGCTGCAAGGCCGGGTTTCCGGCCTCTGTCATCGCGGCGAGCGCGCGCAGGAGTCCGACCACGTCCGGGGTGGGAGTCCTCAGCCCCCGCGACGATATCGCGTTCAGCAGCGCCGCCAGCCCATAGCTCTCTCCGCCTTTCTGAGACGCTGGCTGCTGCAGTAGTTGTTGTTCGAGGCGCAGTTCGATTGAGTCGCCGGTCTTCATGACCTCGACCGAGATGTCCTGTCCCGGCGATAGCGGCAGTTTGGCGTCCGCAATCACCCGGCGGTTGCCGAACGCCAGCAAGAACCGATTGTCGGCCAACGCCTGCAACACCTGGCCGGTCAGATGCTGCCCGACGACGAACGCGTCCGACAGCGTCGTCGTGTCGGCCAGCAGAGCCCGGAGCAGCGTCGGGTCGATTCGGCTGATTTCCATGGTCACCGCGGCAGGGTCCAACGACCCGCGCTACAACTGCACCTCTCCCAGCCAGCGCGGCAATTCCTCGAGCGTCCTGAGCCTGATCGTCGCACCAGAGAAATCCTGCCCGGCGGTCGAACCACAGGGCACGACGACGCACGGCATGCCAGCCGCCGATGCCGCGCAGAGCCCGTTGAAGGAATCCTCGATGACCAGGCAGTCGGCAGGCGCAAGGCCGAGGCGCCGGGCCGCCTCCAGGAAGATGTCGGGAGCCGGTTTCCCGCAAGCTACGTCATGGCCCGACACGATCAACTCGAACGACGCCTTCAATCCCAACTGGTCCAGCGTGGTCGCGATGATCGCGGGTGCCGACGATGACGCGAGTGCCAGGCGAATCCCCTTTTGACGGAGAGTCCGCAACACATCAGGCACGCCTGTCATCGGCCCGAGTCGTCCGGGCAAAAGGGCCACGACACGGTCAATCCAGGCGCGGGCCAGATCGCCCTCGCTCGCAGCCAACCCGTAGCGCGCCTTCAGAATACGGAACACCTCGCGATCCGTGCATCCGTAGAAGTTCTCCTCGTGCTGCAGCGGATAGTCGACGCCGTGATCGGCCAACAGGCAACGGACGGCCTCGAGATGGACGGGCTCGGAATCGACCAGCACCCCGTCCATGTCGAAGATGATCGCCGCCGGTCGAGTCACCGGCGGCTGGAATCGGGATGGAATCGTCATGTCAGCTCGCTCCCGCGCCGGAGCGTCCTGTCGCGTGCTGGGGCACCCAGCCACTTGCGTACCGAGTCCCAAGGAAGAGTTCGAGTGCCGCGCCATAGCTCCGCACGCCCTGTTCCACGTGGTTGGCGAGCAGATACCGGTCGTAGAGCCACCACGCAGGACGCTGGAGTAGCGGCCAGATCCGCGCCTCTCGTCTGCCCATCGCCCGCACGTCGTCGCGTGGGCCCTTCTCCAGCGTTTGCACGAGCGCGGTCCGTTCTGCGGGTGTGACGGCCCCGAGCAGGTGCAGCAGCAGGACCAGGTCTCCGCTGTACTCCGCGGCCGGCGGCCCCTGGAGACAGGTCAGCCAGCCAACGAAGTTTGCCTCCGATTCGTCCGCATAGCCTGCCAGGTGCGCCCACTCGTGCGCCGCCACAAAGGCACGCTCGAACGGCAACAACGACTGATCGACGACGACTTCGAGCGCGAACGGGTTGGTGACGCCCGAGACGCCGGCCCGCTCCAGATACAGCGTCAGGACCGAACGCTTCGGTACTCCAGGTACTGCGGGGTCTACGGCCGCCAGTTGCCGCTGGACACGCCCAAACGCGGGACCGAGCACCGTCGGCAACGCATCCCATTGGGCAGCCGCGCCACCCCGAGCGGCGTGGTACAGCGCGTTGACACGGGAGAGCACCTGTTCGGCCATCGCGCGCGCCGACACCGGGGTGACGCGCTGCCTCGAGAAGTCGAGGCGAGTCCGGAGCGGTTCGCGTCGGTAGTTGAGGCCCCAGAACCCGATGAACACGAGATAGACCACCGACAGAACCGGAAGCACGCGGACGACCAGGCGCCACATCGCCTGCAGGGTGCCCACTTCTCTGCGGTCACGAATCATCCAGACGCCCGTCGTCACCAGTCCAGCGACGAGCACCAGCAACAGGGCGTCGGTCACGGCAAACGGACAGGCGTTGGACCAGGAGGTGAGGGCGTGCTGAATCGACAGGTAGATCCGCTCGGAGTAGCCGAACTCGACCCAGGACGCGGGCCACGGTACGAGCGCCACCGCGAGCGCCATCAGAACGAGACCGGCGCGGAGAGTCCGCAACATGGGCGGCCGCCCCTCCGCCTAGGACCTTCGCAACAACTTGGAGAACGCCGCCGACATCGCGGTCTCGGCCGCCGGGCTCTTCGGCGCGGGTTGCTGGTACTGAGCGGGCGCCGGCCTGCGCCTCGGGCCGGCCTTCTGGGCATTCGCGCCGGGCTCGCGCGGCGCTCGCGGTCCCTGCGGTCGCACGAAGGGCGCCGGCTTCTTCTCGAATCGCATCGTGAGCGCGATCCGTTTTCGCTCCATGTCCACTTCGAGCACCTTGACGCGGACGATATCGCCGGCCTTCACGACCTCGTGGGGATCCTTGACGAAGCGGTCCGCCAGGCGTGACACGTGCACGAGGCCATCCTGGTGCACGCCGATATCCACGAACGCGCCGAACGTGGCCACGTTGGTGACGACTCCCTCGAGCACCATGCCCGGAGTCAGATCGGCAATGTCGTCAACGCCCTCCTTGAACGACGCGATGCGGAACGGCGGCCGCGGATCCTGTGCCGGCGCACGTAGTTCGGACAGGATGTCGCTGATCGTCGGAAGGCCCACGCAGTCGTCGGTGTACGCTTCGGGTACGACCGCCTGGAGCGCCTCGTCGTTGCCGATCAACTCGACGACGGGCCGCGCAACGGCCTGCGCCATCCGTTCGACGATCGAATACGCCTCGGGATGGATGCGCGTCGTGTCGAGTACCTGGTCGCCGGCCGCGATGCGGACGAATCCGGCCGCCTGCTCGAAGATGCGCTCGGTGACTCCCGGCACACGGCGCAGTTCCTCGCGCGTCCGGAAGGGGCCGCCCGTTGCGCGCACGGCTACGATGTTGTCGGCGAGGCGATGGTTGAGCCCCGGCACGCGACCGAGCAGCGCCGGGCTTGCGGTATTGAGATCGATGCCAACCTCGCTCACGCAGTCCTCGACGACGGCGATCAGCGCGCCGGACAGATGGGCCTGGTTGACATCGTGCTGATACTGCCCGACACCGATTGTCCGCGGCTCGATCTTCGCGAGTTCGGCGAGCGGATCCTGCAGTCGATGGGCGACGCTCACCGCGGCGCGCAACGACACCTCCACCGTCGCCACCTCGCGGGACGCCAGGCGCGACGAGGCGTACGCCGAGGCGCCGGCCTCGGACACAATGACCTTGTTGAACTTCAGTTCGGGTCGCCGCTTCGCGACGTCGGAGAGCAGCCGGTCGGTTTCGCGCGATCCGGTGCCGTTCCCGATGCCAACGAGCTCGACCGCGTACTTCTCCATCAGGCCAATCAGCGCGTCGGCAGACTGGTCCCACTCGTTCTTCGGCTGATGGGGAAAGAGCGTCGCCGTCTCGAGCACGACGCCCGCAGGATCGGCGACCGCCACTTTCACGCCAGTCCTGAGTCCCGGGTCGAGCCCCATCACCACGCGAGGCCCGGCCGGCGCCGCCATCAGAAGGTCACGCAGACTGCGCGCGTAGAGGTGAATAGCCTCACGCTCGGCCTGGTCGCGCAGCCAACCTTCGATCTCGACCTGCACATACGGGAAGATCTTCATCTTCCACGCGCGCCGAATCGCGTCGACGAGCCATGCATCTCCGGGATGCCCCTCGGCGTGGACGCCGAACCGCTCCGCGATCATCTGCTCCGGCACACCAGGCGGCTCACGCACCGGTTCGTGGCGCGGTGCGACCTGCGCCGGCTCGCCGGCATCTCCGGCATCTCCAGCCGGCTCGACTCGGTCGGCTACCGGCTCGACGCCGTCGCTTGCCGGTTCGACTCGGTCGGCTACCGGCTCGACGCCGTCGGCCGCCGGTTCGTCGACCGGTGCCGCGGCGCCTTCGGAAACCAGGGTCGGCACGTCGTCTCCGACCGCCGGCATCTCTGTCGTCGGCGCTGTCCGCGCCGCCTCCGCTGGGACGGCAGTCGCTCCCGGAGGCGGCGCCAGCAGCAGTGACAGGCGGAGCACGCCTTCCTTGCGTCCGCGGAACAGCGCAAGCACACGGTTGGACGGCAGGCTCTTCGCGGGCTCGTTGAAGGCGAAGTACTCGGCGAACTTCGCGCCCTTTTCTTGTTTGCCCTCGACGACCTTCGATTGCAGCGTGGCATGGTCGAGCACGTACCGCCGGATGGCGTCGAGCAGTTGCGGATCTTCAGAGAAGCGCTCGAGGAGGATCCACCGGGCGCCGTCGAGTGCCACAAGCCGGTCGCCAACACCCCTCTCGGCGTTGATGAACCGCTCCGCTTCCTGATCGGGTGACAGATCGTGCCGGCTGAGCAGTAGATCGGCCAGCGGCTCCAGCCCCGCCTCGCGCGCCTGATTTGCGCGGCTCTTCCTCTTCTGCTTGAACGGCAGGTAGAGATCCTCGAGGCGCGCCCGGCTGTCGGCGACGGCAATCGCCGTCTGCAACTCGGGGGTCAGCTTCCCCTGGTCCCCGATCGCCTTCAGAATGAATGCGCGCCGTTCGTCCAGTTCTCGAACCTGGTGGACGCGATCCTCGATCGTCCGAAGGCGGGCCAGATCGAGCCCCCCCGTCGCCTCCTTGCGGTACCGGGCCAGGAACGGCGTCGTGCCCCCCTCGCCCAGCAGACGCAGTACGGCCTCGACCTGCTCTTCGTGCACCCCAAGTTCCCCGGCAATCCGTCGAACGGTCGTCTCCATAGAACAACAATCCTCGCCACGCGACCCTACATCCTAACAAACTTCCGGCGTTTGAATGGCGTTTTTCACCCGAGCTGATTCCGCACGGCCAGAAAGTAGACCACGAGCAGCGCGGCCATCACGTACGACAACCACCGCACGTCGCGCGCACGGCCGCTGAGCAGCTTGACGACCGGGTAGCTGACAAAGCCCAGCGCCAGGCCGTCGGCAATCGAATAGCACAACGGGATGCCGACGATCGTCAGGAAGACCGGGACCGCCTCGGACATGTCGTCCCAGTCGATCTTCCGCGCGTTCTGGATCATCAGCGTTCCCACCAATACCAGGGCCGGCGCGGTGATCGGCGGGTAGCTGCCGATCATCCGCACCAGCGGCCCGACCAGCAACGCGCCGATGAACAGCAGGCCGGTGACGATGGCGGTCAACCCGGTTCGGCCGCCGGCGGCGACGCCGGCCGCGCTCTCGATGTAGCACGTCATCGTGCTGGTCCCCAGGCACGCGCCCGCCGTGATGCCCGTCGCATCAACGAGCAGCGCGCGGTTCGCCCTCGGCAACCGGTTCTGCTCGAGCAACCCGGCTTGTTCAGCGACCCCGACGAGGGTACCGACGGTGTCGAACAGGCCCATGAAGACGAACACGATGATGAACGGGACCAGCGCGGGTTGCAGCGCAGAGCGCACGTCCATCGCCAAGAAGGCCGTTTGCTGAACGGCCGGCAATCCGAAGACGCCGTTGAATTGGATCCGGCCCAGGGCAAACGCCAGCCCGGCCCCTGCCAGGATTCCCCACAACAGCCCGCCTCTCACCCGGCGCGCCAGCAGGACCGCGGAGACCACGAGGCCCAATCCGAACACCGCAACATCGGGTGAGCCCATCTGCGGGTTGAGGCCCACGAGCGTCCCCGGCTTCCCCACCACCAGACTGCCGTTTCGGAGTCCGATGAATGCGATGAACAGCCCGATCCCCACGGCAATGCCGTTGCGCATGCTCGGACTGATCGCGTCGATCACGGCCTCCCGCAACCGCACCAGCGTCAGCAGGATGAACACCAGCCCGGAGAGGAACACTATGCCGAGCGCGGTCTGCCAGGGGTGTGGCAGACCCAGGTGGGCCAGGCTCATCACCACCGTGACGAAGAAGAAGTTCTCCCCCATTCCGGGTGCGAGCGCGATTGGATAGTCGGCCACCAGGCCCATCAGAACCGACGCGAGCGCGGACGCCAGACATGTCGCGACGAGCACCGCGCCGAAATCGAGACCCGTGGGCTTTCCGCTGAGATCGACCGACAACACGGCCGGCTGCACGAAGACGATGTATGCCATCGTCAGGAACGTCGTGACGCCGGCGAGGACTTCCGTACGCACGTTGGTGCCGCGCGCGGACAGGCGAAAGAGACGGTCGAGCACGGGCACTCCTTGAGAGAACGGCCGATCGCCGACGAGGACGTGCCCATTCTGTGCCGGCAGCGACGCAGAGGCAAGACACGGGGCGGAGTGAGGGAGTTTTCACTTTGCGCGACGAGCAGCGTCTGCTAGGCTAAAGGAGAGTGCACATCTCCATGCCAGCTCGTTCAGCGCCACGAGTCGATCGAACCCGCCAGTTCATTCGCTCCCTCGCAGACGTGACAGTCTGAGCAGCCAAGAGTTGAGCCTCATCACCACTCGTTCCAACTGGATGACCGGCCGTACGGACGCGAGGGCCGGCACGCGCGTCAGCGAGACAAGGAGCAACGGACATGGGTCGGAAGCTGTACGTTGGGAACCTGCCGTACCAGATTGGGGAAGCAGAGCTGCAGGAACTGTTCGGCCAGGCGGGCTCGGTCGACTCTGTGCGTGTGATGCGCGACATGGCCACGGGCCAGGCGCGCGGTTTCGCATTCGTCGAGATGGCCACTGACGAAGAGGCCCAGAAGGCGGCGACGCAGCTCAACGGACACTCCCTGGGCGGGCGGGCGCTGACGGTCAACGAGGCGCGACCCAAGCCTGAGCGGACCGGAGGGTTCGGTGGCCCCGGCGGCGACCGTGGCGGATTCGGCGGCGGCGATGGCGGCCGTCGCGAACCTCGTTGGTAGATCTCTTCCGACCTGGCTCGATCAACCAAGGCCACGCGGTACCCGCGGGTGCCTCGGCCCGTTTCTCCGTTTCTTGCTCAACAGAGGTACTAGTGAACACTCGCATCGCCATTCTCTTGCTGGCGCTCACGGCAGTTGCGGCCTGTCAGAAAGCCACGCCGAAGGCCTCGACGCCAGGAGCGACGACCGCACAGACGCCCGCCGCGGCCGCCGGCCAGGCGCCACCTGCTGTCGCGGGAGCCCCCGGTGGCCCGGCAGCACCCGCCGTGAAGCCCGTGCCGGCGCAGCTCCCTGACGTGCTCGCGCGCGTCAATGGCGAGACGATCAGCAAGCCCGAGTTCGAGCGCGCGTTGAGGAACCTCGAGGCGCAGGCCGGAGGGCCCGTGCCCCCGGAGCGCCGCGACGCCATCCTCCGTCAGTTGCTCGATCAGATCGTCGCGCTCAAGCTGCTTGCGCAGGAATCAACCGCTCGGAAGGTGGCGGTTGCCGATACCGAGGTGGATGCGCGGGTCAACCAGGTGAAGGGCCAGTTCCCCAACGAGCCGGCCTTCACAGCGGCATTGGCCGAGCGGCAGATGACGCCTGAGAAGCTGAAGGCCGACATACGCCAGCAGATGCAGGCCATGAAACTCGTCGACACCGAGGTCGCACCGACCGTCACGGTGGGCGATGCGGACATCGCGACCTTCTACCAGCAGAACCCCGACAAGTTCCAGCAGCCAGAAGCCGTGCATGCAGCGCACATCCTGATTCGGCTTCCAGAAAAGGCCGACGACGCGGCCAAGAAGAAGGCCCGGGCAGATGCCGACAAGGTTCTGGCGCAGGCGAAGAAGGCGGCCGATTTCGCGGCGCTGGCCAAGCAGTACTCGCAGGACTCGGGCAGCGCCGTCAACGGCGGCGACCTCGGGTTCGTCGCCAAGGGCCAGACCGTCCCGGCGTTCGAGCAGGCGGCCTTCGGCCTCAAGCCCGGTCAACTCAGCGGCATCGTGGAGACGCCGTTCGGCTTCCACATCATCAAGTCGTTCGAGCACCGCTCCGCGCGTACGATCCCACTGCAGGAAGCAAAGGCCGACGTCACCCAGTTTCTGAAGCAGCAACAGATGCAGGAAAAGACCAACGCCTTCATCGAGAAGCTGAAGGCCAAGGCGAAGGTGCAGATCCTGATCTAGTCAGAATTGAGAATTGAGGCTGCCCAGTCCCTACCTCTTGTAGCCAATCTTCCGCAGGAACTCCCGCCGCCACGTTCGGTCGGACTCGGATTCCACCCCTCTCGGTGACGAGCCGTCGATCACCCCCACAATTCCCCGTCCCTGGGGAGTCTCCGCAACCACCACTTCCAGCGGATTGGCCGTTGCACAGAAGATGCGACAGACCTCCGGACAGTCCTTGATGCGGCTCAGCACGTTGATCGGATACGCCTTCCGGAGGAACAGCACGAACATGTGTCCGGCCCCAATCGCCTGGGCCGTCTCGATGGCCAACGACTGCAGCGACTGGTCGTTGCCGTCCGCACGGATGAGACACGGCCCGGAGGCCTCGTTGAAAGCGAGTCCGAACTCGGCCCCCGGCACGGTCGTGACCATGATCTCGTACAGGTCCTCGACCGTCTTGATGAAATGGGTCTGCCCGAGGATCACGTTCGTATCCTGCGGAATAGCCACTGCGACGCTCTTCAGCTCCATGCGTCACCTCCGTCGGCGATTCAGCTGTCGCCTGCGCACTGATCTTATACCCGGCGTTCGACTGCGCGGACGATGGGGCCGCGCGTCGGCCTCCCGGCCCGCGTGTCGATCCGATTCGGCTCCGGACTACGGCTGGACGAGGCGATCGACCTGCCTGGCCCACGTCGGCACGGAGGTGTGGATGGCGCGCCCGGCGAACGACGCACGGACCCGAGCGAGTTCAGGGACCTTCCGCTGGGCGATCGCGTAGTGGCGGTACCGCTGTTCGGACTGCAGCACGTCATCACTCAGGTAGACCGGCTCGCGACGGAAGTTGAGGGCCAGGAGCCCGCGGTTGATGACACCGACGGCGGCCTCGAGCGACGAGGCCGACAATCGATCGGCGGTCGGCGACGCGGCCCCGCCCGAGTCCATGGCCAGACGGAATGCGTAGGTCGCGCGTCCACCGCTGGAAGTCGCCTCCCATGCCAGGTGCGAGGCACGCACAGAGCCGGCCGTCGCGATCGGGAAGAAGAACCAGTAGAGCACTTCGAGGCCATCGCCGAGATCGATGATCGCGTCGGCTGGATGACCATCCACATCGCTCGCCGCGCTTTCGGCTGATCCCTCCTCGGCATCCGGTGGGCAGTCTTCGTTCGCCGTCACGTCGGATTCCTCCCCACGGGGATCCCTCCGGACGATCTTGAAGCCGGCAAACCAGCCCTCGCCGGCGCTCCGTTTCGCCAGCGCATGCAGATAGGGCCGCAGCTTCGAGTCCACCACCTTCTCGAGCAGCACCGATTCGGTGAGCAGATGGATGGCGCGGAGCCGCTCGATGGGCGCGCTGTGTCCCTCTCGCATCACCGTGGACAGCCGGCGAAACTGGTCGGGCGTGAGGAACGGGAAGAGCGCGCGCAGCGTTCGCGCGCTGCGCTCGTTCAGAACCGTCACCCGATTCCGAATCCGGTCCGCAAGCTCGCCGGTGCGCTTGGCCAACCGGCCGATCGTGAGGCGCTCGTCACCGCAAGTCACCACAACCGCGTAGTCGCGCCCGTTGAACTCCACCGCATCAACGTCGGCCAGCCGCCACTGCAGGCCGACCGCCGCGTCAGGAAGCACCGCGAGGTTGCTCTCGTAGAGCCGAACCTGGGCGGGTCCGCCGCACTCGCGCGACTGCGACTCGAGATGTACCTGCCCATCGAACCGCGCGACCTCGTTGAGGTCGCTCACGAGAAGACACTGCACCAGGCGATCGCGATACGCCGCGAGCATCTGGCGTTCCAGATCCTGGAAGGCCTTCGCGAAGTGCGTGAGCCTGAGCTCGGTGCCGGTGTAGAGCGACAACCGCAACTCGTAGTCCGCCGTCGTGAATCGGTCGATGTCACCGAGGTCGAAGGCGGTCGACGGACCGGCACCCGGCACGAGGGTCAGCGTGCTCTCATCGAAGGAGACCTGGCAGGGGCCGTCCTGCACGGCTCCCTGGCCAGGGACGAGATACGCGAATCGACCGGAGAAGGACGGCATGACAGGCGTCCGCGACCGGAACTAGCCGGCCTTCTGTCCGCACTCGGGACAGAATCGCGCCCTGGCTTCCATCTTCGTCCCGCAGCGCGGGCACTCGTTCTTCGGGCGCAAGGCCTTGCCGCATTCGGGGCAGAACTTCGCGCCTTCCGTACGTGCGCCGCAGGCCGGACACAAGGCGGACGCATCGCTCGTGAGGTCGAGGTCCTTGGTGAGGTCCTGCTGCGCGACCTTCTCGCGGATCTGCTGCGCAGTCGACTGGGCCTGCGCGGCGGCGATCTCGGTCTCCACGTCGGGCGCGCACTCGTAGCACAGGTTCCGCGCTTCGTTCCAGCAGGTGGCCTTGCACACCCAGTGGGCGCACTTCGGGCACTGCCGGAAATGTGGCTTCGTCTCCTCGACCGAGTCACGGAACGCCTTGTCGTGCGCCGGGCCCTGGATCGCCCGCTCGATTTCGTAACTGCCCGCGCTCGCCGAGCCGAAGACGCCGCCGAAGACGTCCCCGGCCGCGCGGAGAAAGCTCGTCGCGTAGCCCGCCGCCGACGGCTTGAATTCCGACATGAATCCGTTGCCGCAGCGGTCGCAGAAGAACTCGAACTGGTAGCCCTTGTCGGTGGAATGATCGGTGTGGTTGCGTGTGAACTGAATCAGGCTCATGTCTACTCCCCGTCCGGACGAACGCAGGTCGGCACGTCGAGCCGAGTCTGCGATTCTATGACAAGAGGGTCACTCCATCAACGTCCGCGGTCCCATCACTCGGAGTGCAGGGCTTCGACGGGGTCGAGGCGGGCGGCCTTGATGGCGGGGTAGACACCGAAGACGAGACCGACCGACACGGACACGAGAAACGCGAGCAGGATCGAGCCGAGCGTGACGATGGTGGACCAGCCGGCGAGCCAGGCAATGAGGCGCGACATCCCCACACCGAACAGAATCCCCAGCACCCCGCCCACGAACGAAATCAGAATCGTCTCGACCAGGAACTGACGGACGATGTCACCGCGTCGCGCGCCGACGGCGCGGCGAGTCCCGATTTCGCGGGTCCGCTCGAGGATCGTCGCGAGCATGATGTTCATGATTCCGATCCCGCCGACGAGCAGGGAGATGGAAGCAAGCGCGACCATCACCATGTCGAAGACCCGCTGCGTGCGCCGTTGCTGGGCGAGCAACTCCGCCGGCACGATGACCGAGAAGTCATCGGCCTGTCCGTGGGCGACGCTCAGGATGCCACGGACGACGGTCGCCGTCGCGACGGGATCGGCCGTCGGCTGCATCTGCATGTAGATGCCGTCAATCTCGTCTCGCAAGTACGAATAGGAATCCTCCGTGCGGAGCACCGCCGCTGCCAGCGGTACATAGACCAGGTTGTTGCGGTCCTGCGCCGGTACGCCGGCCACATCGGTCTGTGCGCTGACTTGGGGCTCGACGACCCCAATCACGCGATACCACTGCTCATTGGCCTTCAGATACTCACCGACCGCCTCGCCTGCCCCGAACAGGCTCACGCGCACCGACTGCCCCAGCACGCACACCGCCGCCGCGCGGTCCATGTCGGTGGCGTCGAAAAACCGCCCTTCGGTCAGTCGAAGCCTGGCGATCTCCTGATAGCGGGCGTCCACGCCGTACACCGTCGGCATCTCGCCTTGCGGCCTCGGCAGCATCTTCGACGGCGCGAACTTCTTTCGCGCCGTGGAGGCCGCGATCTGATCGACATTGGCGCGGATCACGCGCAGGTCCTGGAACGACAGGCCTGCCGACCGCTTCCGCACCCGGTCGAGCGCCTGCCGGTCACCCGCTTCGCGCGCCTCCACAATCAGGTTCCGGACTCCGAGGTCCTCGATGAACGCCATCACCTGCTGCTGCGCACCTGCACCAATCGACAACATCGAGACGACGGCGGCCACACCGAAGATCATGCCAAGCATCGTCAGCAACGAGCGAAGCTTGTGAAGCAGCAGGCTCTCGAGGCCGAGTTTCAGATCCGGCGCCGCGTGGAACAATCGGGCGGCCGTCATCGACGCCCCCCCTGCGCCGCCGGAACCGGCGCCGCGGCAGCCTTGCCCGCGGTCTTCGCCCGGGCTTCGGGATCGATGAGCGCCACTTCGGTTCCCTGTGCCAGGCCTTCGACGACCGCCCGACTCTCCGTCCGGAACGCAATCTTCACCGTCCGAGGCTCGAACCCGTGCGCCCCGCGGGCATAGACCACGGGTTTGCCGCCCTTCTCGTACAACGCCTGACGCGGCACGTACAGGGCGCCCTTCAGTTGCTGACCACTGATCACGATCTCCGCCGACAGTCCGGGCCGTAGGCGCGGATCGCGCCCGGTGAGGACGAGCGTCGCGTCGAACTTGCGTCGCACGTCGTTGTCGAAGAAGAACCCGCGGACTGCCATGCCGCTGATCGTCCTGATGGTGGCCGGAAACGTCCCCCCCGGCAGACCGTCCACGCGCACTTCGGCCTTCTGCCCGGGCGACAGATTCGCCCGATCGGCCTCGTTGATCTTCGTCTGGAGTTCGAGCGTTCCGGTGTCGTGGACATCCGCGATGCTCCGGCCCGACCACACCATGTCGCCGGCGCGGTATTCCGGCAGCGACATTCCCGAGTAGAACATGCCGCCGGACGCGTCCATGTTCTGCCGGAGCACGACCACACCGTCGAGTGGGGCGCGAAGCGTCATGTTCTCGATATTCTGGCGCGCCTGCCCCATCGAGACCCGCGCCTTGTCACGCTTGGCTTCCAGCACGGCCGCGGCCGCCCGACTGCTCGACGTCTTCGACTGAACATCCTGCTCCAGTTGAGCGAGCCGTCGCCTGGCCTCTTCGAGGGTGAGTTCGTCCTTCCGCAGTTCAATCGCGCCAAGCAGGTCACGCGCCCCGAGGTCGAGTTCCGCGCGCCTGACTGCAAACCGCGCCTTCAGCGCGGCTACCCGGTCCTGCGCGGCCTGGACGGCCGCCTCCGCCCTGAGCCGGACGAGTTCCTGCTCGGCCTGCTCCAACTCCGATCGACTCTGATCCTGATTGAACTCCTGCTCACTCGGGTCGAACTCCACCAGCACGTCGCCCGCCTTCACCGCGCTTCCCGACGGCACGAGTCGGACGATTTGCAGCGTCCCCGCCACCGCCGGGGCAACGACCATCGCGCTACGCCCCGGCCGAAGTTCCCCGGTGCAGTGTACGCTGAGGTCCAGATCACCCCGGGTGACCTTCACCGTCGGCACCTCATCGGCGGTGAGTCGAAGTTGCCGGACACCCACGCCCCCTGCGAGCGCGAGGACGCTGAGGACGAGGCCGGTCAGCCACCAGCGGCGCTTCACCGTGTCCCCCCTTCTACTGGCAACGTTGGGTCGCGCAGGGCCACGCGATCCCCCTCCGCAACGCCCCCCGTGACAACCACCTGCTCGACATTCCGCCGGTTGACGGTCACAAACCGTTCCTGCCAGCTTCGGCCGGCCCTCACGTACGCCACGGCGCGTCCGCCCTTCTGAAACACCGCCTTCGTGGGTATCACGAGCACCGCCTCCAGTCGCTCGACCGCCACGCGCGCGGTGGCGCTCATCCCGCTTCGAAGACGCGCGTCCGGTTGCACGAGGCGAAGCCGCATTTCGAACTGTTTGGTCGGCGGCCAGCCCTCGAACACCACCTTCGCCAACGTGCTGATGGCGAGGACCGTGGCTTGGAGCTCGCGGTCTGGCAGTGCGTCCACCCGCACGACGGCGGATTGCCCTTCACCGAGCCGGCTGCGATCCGCCTCATCTACCTTGACGACGACTTCGACCGTTGACAGGTCTGGCACTTCGGCGATGCCGGCCCCGGACCATGCCCGATCGCCCTCGCGGAATTCCCGCGTTCCACCCATCATCGGACCACCGGCGCGCCAGTTGTCGAGCAGCGTCACGGTGCCGTCGTCGGGCGCGCGCAGCGTCAACACCAACAGGTCCGATTCGGCCTTCGCGACCTCTGCGGCCGCCTTGTCGCGTTTCTGCCGGCGACTGTCGAGATCCGCCGCGGCTCCTCGACGATTGGCCCCCAGCCGGCTATCGATCTCCTTCAGCCGCCGTTCGGCGTCAGCCAGATCGAGACGGAACTTGTCCGCCTCCACCCGCGAGATGAGGTCTTCGGTCGAGACATCCAACCGAGCGCGCTCAACGTCGTACCGCGCCTTGGTCAGATCGGTGGCGTCCTGCTCTTCCCGCAACCGGGTCTCTCCCCGGACTTTGTCGATCTCCCCCTCGGCCTGCCTGAGCTCCGATCGTTTCTCCTCCAACGTACGCTGCAATGTTGCGGGATCGAACTGCGCGATTACGTCGCCCCGTCGGACGCTCGACCCGTTCTTCACCAGGCTGACGATGCGGAGGTCGCCCGCCAGCGCCGGGGCGGTGGCCACACGCGAACGCAGGGGCCGCACCTCGCCGCGCAGCGTGACTTCGTCGACGAAGGCGCCACGCGCGACCGACGCGGCAGGCACGGACGCCGCCGCACGGTACTGCTGGATCCCGGACCACGCCGCGGCGCCCAGCGTCGTCAGCAACACCAGCCCTACCACGCGCCATCGTCGTCGCGGGTGTCCGTTCACGACGCACCTCGTCCCGCAGCAAGTGTCCCGTAACAGTGGTTCGTTGCCGAAGTCCCGGCGCGCGGCGCCCGGCCGGCAAGGCGCGACGACCGGGAATTCGGTGACAGACTACTGCTACGGGACACTGGCTGCCGCCTGATGCGGGCCCCTTCTTCAAGGCCGGACCGCACGACGGCCTCGACGTCGTTCCACGTGCTCACGTCGACCTGCCGCCTCGCTCCACCCGCCTCGGTGACGAACCAGTGCGCGCCGTCCTTTACCAGGGCGTCTCTCGGCACGACCAGCACGCGATTGACCCGCGCCACCTCGATGTCCACCCCCGCCGACAGGTCCGGCATGAGGCGGGGGTCGTCACCGGACACAGACACGAGGCCGACCATGACCCGCACCCGAGGCGACATGTCGCTGGCGCCGGCCACTGGCGTCAACTGTTCGAGCCGGCCCGGCAGCGAGAAGCCCGCGTACGCGTCGAGCCCGACGCGCGCGGGCATTCCCACCTGCAGCCGGTGCGCGTCCGCCTGGTTGATGCGCGCCCGGACCTGCATTCCCGCACGGCTCACGACCTCGAGGATGGGCACGCCCGGCCGGACCTCTTCGCCTTCCTGCACTTCGCCCATGCGACCGCTTTTCCAGGTGGTCTTCAGCACGACCAGGCCATCGATAGGCGACACGATCGACATCTTCATCGCGTTCGACTCGGCGTGACGAGCCGACGCGAGCGCCCGGTCACGCTGGATCTCGAGGATGCGCAACTCGGCCTTCGCCGCCTGCCGTTTGAGTGCGAACGTGGCGCGCAGCTGTTCGAGTGTGGCGGTCGCCTCCTGGAGCGCCTGTTCGTTCTTCTCCGCCGCGATTCGCGACAGCATCTCGTTCCGCAGGATCTCGAGCCGGGCGCGTTCGACATCGTGCTCTGCCTGCACCAACTCGGTGTCATCCTTTGCGCGCGCCACGTCCTGTTCCGCCTGCTTCTTGCGGATCTGGGCGATGAGGTCGAGGTGGTCCGAGCGACGGTCCTGGGCTGCCTTGAGCTGCGCCTGACGATCGAACTCGACCAGCCGGTCGCCCCGTTTGACCTGGGTGCCGGGCGTGACGAGTTTGGTGACGACCAGCGGGCCTGCGCCGGATCCAGCCATTCGCGGCGCCGAGACGACCCAGGATCGGACGGCCTCCACCGTGCCATGGACCCGAATCGTGGTCACGAAGTCCTTCCGCTGGACCAGCACGCTGCTGGTTGCGCGTGCCCGAGTCTGCGACGGAGCGCGGTCGCAGGCCGACGCGGAAAGCAGGAACAGGACGGACGCAGTCGGAATGAGGGAGGTTACGGGCAGAGAGCCGGCAAATCGGCGCAGTGTGAACACGTCGCTCATTATTGACGTGCCGCATGACGAATTGGTTGGCCCAACCGCCGGGTGCCGCGAGAAATCGTGCAACACCCGGCGTGGCCGGTGCCAGCCGCCCTACAACGGTTCGAACTGGGCCGTGAAGTGGCGCAGGAACTTCGGTGCCGAGGTGATACGGTACCCCCGCAACGTTTCTTTCAGACGTGCGACTTCGAGAACGCCCTCGGCGACGTAGTCAATGTGCGACTGCGTGTAGACGCGGCGCGGAATGGCCAGACGGACCAGATCCATGGCGCCAGGGCTCTCGGTCCCGTCCGGATGCAGGCCGAACATCACCGTCCCGATCTCGACGCCGCGGACTCCGGCCTCGACGTACAACGCGTTGGCCAGCGCGATGCCCGGATACTGCAGGGGCGGAATGTGCGGGAGCAACGCCCGCGCATCGAGATAGATCGCGTGGCCGCCGGACGGACGGATCGCGGGCACACCAGCGGCTGTCAGCTTGTCCCCCAGGTATTCGGTGGAGCGGATGCGATACCGCAGGTACGGCTCCTCCACCACCTCCTCCAGCCCGCGCGCGATGGCTTCCAGGTCGTACCCGGCCAGACCGCCGTACGTCGGGAACCCTTCGGTGAGGATGAGCAGGTTCCTGGCCGCCTCGGCCCAGCGGTCGTCGTTCATCGCGAGGAAGCCGCCGATATTCGCCAGACCGTCCTTCTTCGCCGACATGGTGCAGCCGTCGGCGAGCGAGAACATCTCCTGAGCAATGGCCTTCGGCGTCCGGTCGGCCTGACCCGCTTCACGCAGCTTGATGAAGTAGGCGTTCTCCGCGAACCGGCAGGCATCGAGAAAGAAGGGCTTCTTGTATCGATCGCAGAGCGCGCGGACGCCGCGGAGGTTCTCGAGCGACACCGGTTGGCCACCGCCGGAGTTGTTCGTCACCGTCACCATCACGAGCGGAATCCGGTCGCCGTCCTCGCGAAGGGCCCGCTCCAGCGCAATGAGGTCGATGTTCCCCTTGAAGGGGTGCACGAGCGCCGGCACGCGTCCCTCGGCGATGACGAGATCGCGCGCTTCACACTGCTCCACCTCGATGTTGGCGCGCGTCGTGTCGAAATGGTTGTTGTTCACGACCACCTGACCGGCCTGCAGCATCGTGTGGAACAGGATGTGCTCGGCCGCACGGCCCTGGTGTGTCGGGATCACGTGCTTGAACCCTGTCAAATCACGTACAACCGCCTCGAACCGGTAGAACGACCGGCTCCCGGCGTACGACTCGTCGCCCTGCATCAGGGCGCCCCACTGCGCGGCCGACATCGCGCCCGTCCCTGAGTCGGTGAGCAGATCGATCAGGACGTCCTCGGCCCGAAGCCGGAACACGTTGTACCCCGCGGCGGCGAGGGCAGCCGCACGGTCGTCACGATTGGTGAACTTGATGCCTTCGACCGACTTGATACGAAACGGTTCGATGATCGTGCGGAAATTCATAGGACTGGCACTTTATCGTCGGGGTGGAAGGGGTGTCAAGGACGGGACGGACTACGGGACGGATGAGACGGAGGACAGGTGCCGGAGGTGCTGAGGGTGCTGACGGTGCTGAGGGTGCGGTGCCGAGAGTGCCACAAGTGCTGAGGGTGCGGTGCTCAGGGTGCGGTGCTGAGGGTGCCACAAGTGCTGAGGGTGCTGGCCGGCACCCTCAGCACCTGATGCTTACTGTTCCCACGGCAACCCCGCCTTGCCGAAGTGCCCGTAGTTCGTCGTCGTCCTATAGATCGGCTGCAGCAGGTTCAGTTGCTCGATGATCGCAGCCGGACGGAAGTCGATCTTGTCGAGGAACGCGCGGGCAGCCCGCTCGTCGCCGGTTCCGTAGGTCTCGACCTTGGTGGACACCGGTTGCGCCTTGCCGATGGCGTACGCGACCTGCACCTCGGCTCGCTTGGCGATGCCGGCCTTCACGATCTGCCGCGCCACATGACGGCCGAAGTAGGCGCCGCTGCGGTCCACCTTCGACGGGTCCTTGCCGCTGAACGCCCCACCGCCGTGATGCGCCGCGCCGCCGTACGTGTCCACGATGATCTTGCGCCCGGTCACGCCGCAATCGGCCGACGGTCCGCCGATGGCGAAGCAGCCGGTCGGATTCACCAGCACGTCCACTTTCGGCGAGAACCAGTTGCCCAGCACGCGCGGGGCCAGTTCTGTGGCCACGTAGTCGAAGATCGTCTTGTGGTCGGTCTCCGCGGCATGCTGCGTGGATACGAGCACGCACGTTACGCCGACCGGGGTGCCGTTCTCGTACTCCACCGACACCTGCGATTTGGCATCCGGCCGGAGCCACGGGTAGTTGCCACTCCGGCGATCGTCAGCGAGTCCGCGCGTCAGGCGATGCGCCAGCAGGATCGGCAGAGGCATCAACTCGGGCGTCTCGTTCGTCGCGTAGCCGAACATCATGCCCTGGTCGCCCGCGCCCTGCTCCTTGTCGAGCCCGCGACCTTCATCCACACCCTGTGAGATGTTGTCCGATTGCTTCGACAGGAACTGGAGCACCTTGACGCGGTCCGCATGGAACGCCTCGCCGTCATGGAGGTAGCCGATCTCGCGAATGGCCTGCCGCGCGATCGCTTCGTGGTCCACCTTCGCCCTCGACGAGATCTCCCCAGCCAGCACGACCTTGTCGTCCTTGCACATGACCTCGCACGCCACACGGCTGCGCGGATCACCAGCGAGATAGGCGTCGAGGATCGAGTCGGCGATGTAATCGCACACCTTGTCGGGATGACCCTCGGATACGGATTCGGATGTGAGCGTGTGCCTCAGATTCTGCATGGTGCTTCCTCAATAGGTGAATAGAAAACCCAGGCGCGCGGGCTCATCGCCCGAACGCGCCGGGCTGCACGTGACCAGGCACAGTCATGCGGACTCGTCATGCCCTTTCGAGATCGCGGTCAGTCTCGCTCGCGCATGGCTCCAGGCCACCGAGGCCTGGCCGGCTGGGCCACCGTGCGCTCCAGAGGCTGGAGCCGGACGACGGTGTGGCGTACGGGTCATCGAGCCGGGACTCTCGCCGTACTCTTCATGCCGGCAGCCCGAGACAGAGCTGCCAGGCGGCAAAACAAAAGGGCCTCGCGACCGAATCGCGGGCCCTGGCCGCGACTTAGATGGTCAACGTATCCCGTCCAGCCGAAGCTGGTGCGTGGCCCATCAAGTCACGAAATCGCCACGCTCTTCTGACACTATGGCGCCCATGCGACGTCCCTGTCAAGGCGCCAACAGAGCACGCCCTACCTCGGCAGCTCCCGCCACACCGCGCGAAGTTCGTCCACGGTCGCGAATCGCGCGGCCGGTTCACGGTCCAGCGCGCGCTGCAGACACGCGGAGGCCTCGTCGGGCACCGTCGCGCACGCATCCGTGGGACGCGGTGCGCGGCCGCCCAGCATGGCGCCGAGCAATTCCGGCAGCGTTCTCCCGGTGTACGGCAGCATCCCGGTCGCCATCTCGTAGAGCAGGACTCCAATCGTGAAGATGTCCGACCGGACGTCCGCCGCCCGCCCCGTCAGCACCTCGGGCGCAATGTAGGGCATCTCATTGCCGGCCAGCGCGCCGCCCCGCACCGCCTCGTCGCTCAGTGACGCCAGCAACTCCTGCACCTGGCCGATCCCGCCCATCGAGATCATCAGCCGCTCCCCATCCTCATCGGTCGTCATGCGAATGATGCCGGGGTTGAGGCCACAGAGCAGCACGCGACGCTTGTGCAGCGCGGCGGCCGCGTCCATCACCTGCAGCCCGAGCCCATGCACCCGCGGCCACTCGAACGGAGCCTCGGCATCCAGCACCTGCAGCAGGCTCTCGCCCACAATCAGGTCGGTCACGAGATACAACGTACCGTCCTCTTCCCCGAAGTCACGGACCTGGATCACCGACGGATGCGATACCTGCAGTCCCCTCGCCTCTCTCAGGAACCGTTCCCGAACGGCCTCCCAGTCCGGTCGCTGCCCGCGTCTCAGGATCCGGATTGCCACGGGCAGGCCAAGCGCCCGATGTGTCCCGGAGTGGACCTCGCTCCCCAGGCGTCCGCGGTTGATCACCGGTCCGATCTCGTACTTCGCCTCGAGAGCAGAGGGGGGGGGCGTCGACGATCCACCGACCGCCGCGTCCCGGCTCCCGGCCAGGGCCCTCGCGAAGTCCGACATCGTTTGGTGCCGGTCCGCGGGGTCTTTTGCGAGCGCCTCGAGGACCACAGCGTCCAGCCAGGCCGGCACGGCCGGCTGAACCTGGCTTGGCACCGGTGGAGGCTCGCACAGGTGTTTCGTGATGAGGCCCATCGGATTGGCGGACTGGAACGGCGGACGCCCGGTCAGCATCTCGAATACCACCACGCCGAGGCTGTAGATGTCGCAGCGCCCATCCACGTCCAGTCCCTGCACCTGCTCTGGCGAGGCGTAGAGCAGGGTCCCGACGAATTGATCCATCCGCGTCATCCGCGTGTCACCGCCCGCGCGGATGTTGGCGAGACCGAAATCGATGATCTTGAAGACCCGCTGGTCGGAGCCGAACGTGTGCCCGACGATGTTGGCCGGCTTGAGGTCGCGATGCACGATGCCGCTGTCGTGGGCGAGTTGAAGGGCCCCGCACAGCGGTTCGACGATCTCCTGCACGGCAGCCGGGCTCATCGGGCCCAGCGCGGCCAGTTCGTCGGCCAAGCTGCGCCCGTTGAGGTACTCCATGACCAGATACGGCTGCCCGTCCTCGGCAATCGCGAAGTCGAGAATCGTGACGATGTTCGGATGCCGGAGTTGCGCGCACGTGCGGCTCTCGCGCATGAACCGGTCGCGAAGGTCGCCCGCGTCCTGTCCGCCCGCCCGAATCACCTTGATGACGACCTCGTCGCCCAGGAGGACCCGGCGGGCGCGATAGACCTCCCCCATGCCGCCGGCCGCCAGCAGCCCGGTGACCTCATACCGGCCGTCGATGAGGGCGCCTTCGGTGAGCACCGCCGACATTGTCACACAGGTCGGCCGTGTTTGCGCCCCGCCCGGGGACGCGGCGCGTCAATCTCCCGAATCTCTCATTTCCCGCCGAGTAGGTCTCTGAGCTTCTGCCCGAGCGTTTCGATGAATCCGCCGATCGCCCGCTCCACTCGCTGCCTGATCGAGCCGGAGTGGACCGGACACAGACGCGTCGGCGTGTCGTCGCCAGGCTTGAAATACTCGGTGTAGGTCGGACAGCCCTCCACGGGCCGCAGGTACGAAACCCGGCACAGCGCCACCTCTTCCAGGCCGGCTGGAGGATCGAAGGCACGAGGTTCGGGCAGGGCCTTCGCGCTCCGACGCATGAACTCGGCCCAGATGGGAAGCGCGAGTCTGCTGCCATAGGCGTCGGCGCCAATGGATGCCGGTTGATCGAAGCCCACCCAGACGCCAGCAACCACCGCGGTGGAGAACCCGACGAACCAGGCGTCCCGGAAGTCATCGGTCGTGCCGGTCTTCCCTGCCACCGGGAAACCGATCCCCGCCTGTCGGACGCCGGTCGCCGTGCCGCGCGCCACGACGTCCTGCAGCATGGAGACCATCTGGAAGGCCACGTGCTCGGACAGCACGCGCTCCTGCTCGACCTTTGTCGCGAACACCTCGTCTCCCCGTCCATCGACCACCGAGACCAGGCTGCGCGGCTTCACCCGCAGGCCTCCGTTGGCGAACACGGCATACGCGGCGGTCAGGTCGAACGGAGACACGAGGCCCGTTCCGAGCGCCAGCGATGGCACGTCGGGTTGGTCGGGAATCCCCGCGGCCTTCGCGAGCCGGATGATTGGCGTCGACCCGATCTTCTGCTGGAGCGCCACCGCGGCGCGGTTGTTCGACTCGATGAGGGCCGCACGCAGCGACAGTTCATCGGCGCTCTCGAGATGCGCGTTGTGCGGCGCCCATTCCTCGCGCCCGATGGGCGCCATCGCCGCGAGTCCGGTCAGCATCGAGACCGGAGAGGTTCCCTGCGTGAGCGCCGCGGCATAGACGAACGGTTTGAACGCCGAGCCCGGTTGCCGCCGGCTTCGCGTTGCCCGATTGAACGGCGCCTCGCTGAAGCTCCGCCCGCCCACCATCGCGAGCACGTTGCCCGTGCGCGGGTCGATGGCCACGAGCGCCGCTTCGAGATCGTTCGTGCCCAGGCGCCGCAACCCGGCGTCCATCGCCCGCTCGGCGGCATCCTGCACGGACCGAACGACCGTCGTCTGAACGCGCCAGTCAGGCGGGTGATCGCCGCCGAACTGATTGCGGAACTGCTGGCGCAGATAGTCCCGGACGTATCCGGACTGCGCCTGCGCGGCGGGCGAGTAAGGCTGGAACGTCGGGCGGGCGCGCAGCGCCGCCTCCGCGTCAGCCGCCGAGATCATGCCTTCCTCTCGCATCCGCTGCAGCACGGTATGACTGCGGCGAATCGCGCCTTCCGGATTCGACCACGGGGAGAGCGCTGAGGGCGCACGAATGACTCCAGCGATGACGGCCGACTCGGCCAGCGACAGGTCGCGCGCCCGCTTTCCGTACAGCCGCTTCGCGATCGGCTCCACCCCGTAGACACCGCCGCTCAGGTAAATCCGGTTGAGATACAACTCGAGAATCTGATCCTTCGAGAGCTGCTCTTCGATCAGGAGGGCGAGCACTGCCTCCTTGGCCTTCCGACCCCAGGTCCGGTTGTTGGAGAGATAGAGCGTTCTCGCAAGCTGTTGCGTGAGCGTGCTGCCGCCCTCGACGAGTTGCTGGTCACGCACGTCGTGCGACGCCGCGCGAACGAGGCCAACCGGATCGATGCCGAGATGATGGTAGAAGCGATGGTCCTCGACCGCGACGACGGCCTGGCGCAACGACGGGGCAATGGCCGAGAGCGGCACCGGCTCGTGCTGCTCGTCCATCCTGAACCACTGCTGGCCGTCCGCCCACAAGAAAACCGTGTCCCCCGCGCCACGACGCAGTCCATGGATCGCCAGCGCATATCGCACGACCCACACGGACGTCACGGCGGCAGACGCACCGAGCAGAAGGATCAGTCCGAGGGCGAGTCCTTTCCACCACGTCAACGGACGCAGCCAGCGGAACACCGCCTACCCGTCCTTTCGCCTCGCCCGGCGCCGCTCGTCCCTCCACGCCCAGCCGAGCGCAGCGGCGAAGATGACGACGATCAGGCTGAATCCGATCGCTTCGGGAATCTCCCACCCGATGATCCCGGTTTGATGAAGGTACTGGACGACAAGCCGGAAGCCGACCCACGCGATGATGACGAAGGCCCCGTCCACCAGCACGGGATAGCGCTCGACCATCGACAGGAGCTGCCCGACGACCAGACGAATGGCGATGATCCCGAGGACGCCTCCCGTCAGCACCACCCAGAGCTTGGGCGACATCCCGACGGCCACGACAATCGAATCCACGGCAAAGACGATGTCGCTCAACTCCACCCGCACGACGGTTGCCCAGAACGCCGAGAGGCCGAGCCAGGACCGCGCCGGGGGCACTTCTCCCCGATCGTGCATCTCCGATTCACCGAAGAAATGCCGGAACGGCAGGTAGAGCAGGTAGAGTCCGCCGGCCAGCTTCACCAGGCTCAGGCGGATCATGTAGAGCCCGAAGACGAGCGCGAGCGATCGAAAGGCGAATGCCCCGAAGATGCCGTAGCGCAGCGCTTTCTTTCGCTGGTGCTTGGGCAGACCGAGCGCGAGCACGGCGAGCACCATCGCATTGTCGGCGCTCAGCAAGCCCTCGAGGAGGACGAGCAGGAGGATGGTGAGGAAGTCCGACGCTTGGATCGTCACGGGCAGATGGAACTCATGATGGGCTGACGGACGCGACCGGCGAGGTGACGGCGGCGACGCGGACACCCTCAGTATCGCCCGACTGGCGGAAAATGTCGAAGTGGCGAGGCGACGACATTGACACGCGCTGTGTCAATGCCTATATTCGATCTATAGCAAGATCGACCATGAGGATAACCCGAGAGTTCTACTTCATCAGCACGGCGGCCCGCCTGCTGGGGATGCACCCCCAGACGCTCCGGAAGTACGAGCGTCTCGGCCTGGTGCAGCCGACCCGGACGGTGGGCAGCATGCGCATGTATTCGGTCGAGGAACTCGAGCGCCTGCGGTTGATCAAGCACTTGGTGGACGAACTCGGCATCAACCTGGCCGGCGTGCAGCGCCTGTTGTCGGTGGCGGAGGCGGCGCAGCGGATTCGTCAGTTGAGCGTCGAAGATGGCGGCCGGAATGACACCCGCCGTCGGCTCTGGCGCGAGATCGATCGCCTGTGCGAGATCATCGGTCTCGAGCGCGACGACGAAAGCGGTTCCTAGAGGCGCGCCGCAGACCATTTCAGGGCCCGCCTCACTGGAACCAGAAACGCTGTTGGTTGGCCCCGCGAAACGCGGGGCGTCGACGTCTTGAACGGCCGGGCGGACGTCGAGGGAACCTCGCTCATACGCGTCGGCTTTGGCCAGTCAAGACGTCTAGCATCGGGCAGATATGGAATTCAAGGACTACTACCAGACGCTCGGCGTCGCGAAGACGGCTTCCGAGAAGGAAATCAAGCAGGCGTACCGGAAGCTCGCCCGCAAGTTCCACCCTGACGTGAATCCGGGCGACAAGGCCGCGGAGTCGCGCTTCAAGGAGATCAATGAGGCCTACGAGGTCCTCGGCGATCCGGAGAAGCGGAAGAAGTACGACGAGCTCGGCGCGAACTGGCGGCAGTACGAGCAGGCCGGGCAGAACCCCTTCGACCGCACGCAGTGGTCCGGGGGCAGCGCGCCCGAAGGCGGGTATCGAACGATCAACGAAGAGGACCTTCGGGAGATGTTCGGCGGGGAGAACCCGTTCTCGGACTTCTTCCAGGCGTTCTTCAGCGGCGGCGCACGTGCCGGTGGGCGGCGCACCCGGACGTCACGTACCACTCGGGCACGCGCCGGCCGCGACATCGAGGAGGAAATCGAGTTGACGCTCGAGGAGGCGATGCAAGGCGCCACGAGGCGGCTCTCGATCAAGCAGGAGGGACACACGCGGACGGTCGACGTGCGAATCCCGGCCGGCGTCAACGACGGATCGCGCGTTCGTGTCCCCGGCGAAGGCGAGCATGGTGCGGCGGGCGCGCGGGCGGGCGATTTGTACTTGCGAATCCGGCTGCGTCCCGACGCCAGGTTCGAGCGGCGCGGCCGTGATCTGCATACGCAGGTGACGGTGCCCGTGACCACGGCAGTGCTCGGCGGCGAGGCCGACGTGCCGGCGGTCGGCGAGCGCGCGCTGCGCCTGAAGATCCCGGCGACGACGCAGAATGGCCAGGTGTTTCGCCTGAAGGGACACGGCATGCCATCGGTCGGCAAGCCGGGCGACCGCGGTGACCTGTACGCGACGGTGAACGTGGTGCTTCCCCGCTCGCTCAGCCAGGAACAACGGGAGCACTACGAAGCTCTCGCCAAGCTGGAGGTCGGCACGTCATGAACCTCAACAAGTTCACGGAGAAAGCCCAGGAAGCCCTGGTCGGTTCGCAGCAACTGGCCGGGCAGATGAATCACCCGCAGGTGGATCCCGAGCACCTGCTCGCGGTACTCGTCGAACAGCACGAGGGCGTCGTCCCGGAGGTCCTCCGAAAGCTCGGTGTCGATCCGCAGCGTGTCGCGGCTGCCACCCGCGCAGCGCTCGGACGTCGGCCACAGGTCTACGGATCGACGACGCCCGGCCTGTCGGCCCGCCTGACCGCCATCGTCGAGATGGCACAGGCCGAGGCGGACCGCATGAAAGACGAGTTTGTCAGCACCGAGCACCTCCTGCTCGGCCTCGCGTCGGATGGCGCGAAGGACGAAGCGGCGCGCCTCCTGACGCAGCACGGCGTCACAAACGGCCGGGTCCTGGAGGCGCTGACCTCGGTGCGCGGTAATCAGCGCGTCACCGATCAGAACCCGGAGGGCAAGTACCAGGCGCTCGAGCGTTATGGCCGCGACCTCACGGAGTTGGCACGGAAGGGAAAGCTCGACCCGGTGATTGGACGCGACGAGGAAATCCGCCGGGTGATCCAGGTGTTGTCCCGTCGCACGAAGAACAACCCGGTGCTCATCGGCGAGCCCGGCGTCGGCAAGACGGCGATCGTCGAGGGTCTCGCGCAGCGGATCGTTCGCGGCGACGTGCCCGACGGCCTGAAGAACAAGCGAATCGTCGGGCTCGACCTCGGCGCCCTGGTGGCGGGCGCGAAGTACCGCGGCGAGTTCGAGGAGCGCCTGAAGGCCGTCCTGAAGGAGATCACGGACTCTGCCGGCCAGATCGTCCTGTTCATCGACGAGTTGCACACCGTCGTCGGCGCCGGCGCCGCCGAGGGCTCCATCGACGCGTCGAACATGCTGAAGCCGATGCTGGCGCGTGGCGAACTGCACACGATCGGCGCCACGACGATCGACGAATTCCGCAAGTACATCGAGAAGGACGCGGCGCTCGAAAGACGTTTCCAGCCGGTGCTCGTCGGCGAGCCGACGGTCGAAGACACGATCAGCATTCTCCGCGGCCTGCGCGAGCGTTACGAAATCCACCACGGCGTCCGACTCAAGGATTCGGCGCTCGTGTCGGCGGCGGTGCTGTCACACCGGTACATCGCGGATCGTTTCCTGCCCGACAAGGCGATCGACCTGGTGGACGAGGCCGCGTCGAAGCTCCGGATGGAGATCGACTCGATGCCCGTCGAGCTCGACGAAGTCGAGCGGCGGGTGATGCAGCTCGAGATCGAAGCCGAAGCGCTCCGCAAGGAGCACGACAAAGCCTCGGTCGAACGGCTGGGCAAGCTGGAGAAGGAACTGGCCGACTTGAAGGAGGAGCGCACCAGGCTCGCGAGCCATTGGCAGCAGGAGAAGGACGCGATCCAAGAGTCGCGTCACCTGAAGGAGGAGCAGGAACAACTTCGGCACGACATGGAACGAGCCCAGCGCAGCGGCGACTACGCGCGAGCCTCCGAGTTCCAGTACGGGCGGCTCCCGGACGTCGAACGGCGCATCCAGGCTTCCGAGGCGAAGCTCGCGGAACTGCAGCAGCACCAGCGGATGCTGAAGGAAGAAGTGGACGAGGAGGACATCGCGGAGGTGGTGAGCAAGTGGACCAACATCCCGGTGAGCCGCCTCGTGGAAGGGGAGATCCAGAAGCTGATCCACATGGAGGAGCGGTTGCACCAGCGCGTGGTCGGCCAGGATGCCGCCATTGTCGCGGTGGCAAACGCGATCCGCCGCGCGCGCGCCGGGTTGCAGGACCCGAATCGGCCCCTCGGCAGCTTCGTCTTCCTCGGTCCGACGGGCGTCGGGAAGACCGAGCTCGCCCGCGCGCTCGCGGAATTCCTGTTCGACTCCGACCAGGCGATGGTTCGCATCGACATGTCGGAGTATCAGGAGAAGCACACGGTGTCGCGGCTGATGGGCGCCCCCCCCGGATACATCGGCTATGAAGAGGCTGGGCAGCTCACCGAGGCCGTTCGGCGGCGCCCGTACGCCGTGGTCCTGTTCGACGAGATCGAGAAGGCCCACCCCGAGGTTCTCAATGTCCTGCTCCAGCTCCTCGACGACGGGCGGCTGACGGACGGCAAGGGCCGCACGGTGGACTTCAAGAACACGGTGGTCATCATGACCTCGAACCTCGGCAGCCAGTTCATCGCCGAACGGTCGACGCGTGAGGCAACCGAACTCGACGAGGGTACGCGTGGGATGGTGATGGAAGCGCTCCGCACCCACTTCCCGCCGGAGTTCCTGAACCGGATCGACGAGGTCGTCCTCTTCCATCCGCTCGGGCGCGGGCATCTCAGGCAAATCGTGGACATCCAGTTGAGAGGCTTGATGAAGCGCCTCGAGGAACGGAAGATCCATGTCGAGCTGTCCGACGCCGCCACGCAACATCTGGTCGCTGAGGGTTACGATCCGATGTACGGGGCGCGCCCGCTGAAACGGACGCTCCAGCGCCGCCTGCTCGATCCGCTGGCGATGGAGGTGCTCCAGGGCACGTTCGCCGAGGGCGACACGGTTCGGGTGGACGCGGGTCCGGCCGGCCTGACGTTCGTCGGAACCGCCGGACACGCCGGCACAACCGGGAGATAAGATGCCATCCATCAAGAAGCCTCGCATGTCCGATACACGGGGAGGACGATCGGGCGACCGCCGGCCGCTCGGTCCCCGCCCAGTCTCGTCGCTGTGGTACGTCCTCGGGTTCTTCCTCCTGCTCGCGCTGGTGCAGGCCTACCTGTTCATCCCGTCCGGCCGGTCAATTCCATACAGCGAGTTCAAGGCGCTCGTCACCGCGGACAAGGTCGCCGAGGTCACCATCACCGACCAGACGATCCGGGGCCAGCTCAAGTCCGGCAAGGACGATCGGTCGAAGGTGTTCACCACCACGCGCGTCGAAGACCCGAAGCTCGTCGAGGAACTCGGTCAGCACGATGTGAGGTACACGGGCGAGGTGGCGAACCACTGGCTTCCCGATTTGCTCGGCTGGGTTCTCCCGCTGTTATTCATCGTTGGCCTCTCGAGCTTCTTCTTCCGGCGCATGAGCGGCCAGGAGGGCGGGGTGATGTCGTTCGCCCGCAGCCGGGGGAAGATCTACGCGGAGGACGACGTCAAGGTCAGTTTCGCGGATGTCGCGGGCGTCGACGAAGCAGAGGACGAGCTCAAGGAAATCGTCGAGTTCCTCAAGACGCCGAAGAAGTACACGCAACTCGGCGGCCGGATTCCGAAAGGCGTGCTGCTCGTCGGCCCGCCAGGGACCGGCAAGACGCTGCTGGCGCGTGCGGTCGCTGGCGAGGCCAAGGTCCCGTTCTTCAGCCTCAGCGGGTCCGAATTCGTCGAGATGTTCGTCGGCGTCGGTGCCGCCCGCGTTCGCGACCTGTTCCAGCAGGCCGAAGCGAAAGCGCCGTGCATCGTGTTCATCGACGAACTCGACGCGCTCGGCAAGACGCGGGTCCAGAGTCCGCTCGGCAGCCACGAAGAACGGGAACAGACGCTCAACCAACTCCTCGCCGAGATGGACGGCTTCGACTCACGCAAGGGCGTCATCATCATGGGCGCGACGAACCGGCCGGAGGTCCTCGACCCTGCCCTGCTCCGCCCGGGCCGGTTCGATCGTCAGGTCCTCGTGGACAAGCCCGATGTGCGTGGACGGGAGGAGATCCTGCGGATTCATGCACGCGGCGTGAAGACAGCGCCGGAGGTGGACCTGAAGGTCGTCGCCGCCCGGACCGCAGGCTTCGCGGGGGCCGACCTGGCGAATCTCGTGAACGAGTCGGCGCTGCTCGCCGCCCGCAAGAACAAGACCCACGTCGAGATGAGGGATTTCGAGGAGGCGATCGACCGGTTGATCGCGGGTCTCGAGAAACGCCGCGTCATGAGCGACCGCGAACGCGAGATCATCGCCTACCATGAGTCGGGCCACGCGATCGTCGCCACGATGATCCCGGGTCTCGACCCGGTGCACAAGATCTCAATCGTGCAGCGGGGGTTTGGCGCGCTCGGCTACACGATGCAACTGCCGCTCGAGGATCGATACCTCATGACCCGAACCGATCTGCACAGCCAGTTGGCGGTGCTGCTGGCCGGCCGAACGGCCGAGGAGATCGCCCTCGGGGAGATCTCCACCGGCGCGCAGAACGACCTGCAGCGGGCGAGCGACCTCGCACGGGCGATGGTCACCGAGTACGGCATGAGCGAGACGATGGGGGCCGTCAGCTTCGACAGCCACGGCCGCAACCGGTTCCTCGACGTGCAGATGGGCACCGAGCGCGGGAACTTCGGGGAGGAGACCGCCCGACAGATCGACCTCGAAGTCCGTCGAATCGTCGGGGCTGCGCACGAACGCGCGCGGACCGTGTTGACAGAACACCGCGACACACTCGACCGCGTGGCCAAGCGCCTGCTGGAAAAGGAAGTGATCGAGGGGGAGGAACTGCGCGGAATCGTGACCGGCCCGACGAGCGACGAGCCGCCGGTGCCGACGGCGCAGTCGTAACAGGGACGGGCAGAACACCCGTCCCACGAGTCTCCGGCGGGTCCGAAGGCCCGCCGGGCATCACCTGGTGTCCTACCCCATCTTCTGCATGGCGGCCAGGAACTCCGCGTTCGACTTCGTCTTCCCCATCTTGTCGAGCAAGAGTTCCATGGCCTCGACCGGCGAGAGCGGGGTGAGCACCTTGCGCAGCACCCACACGCGGTTGAGATCCTCGCGTGCGATCAGCAGTTCTTCCTTCCGGGTGCCGCTCTTCTGGATGTCGATGGCCGGGAACACGCGCTTGTCCACCAGCTTGCGGTCCAGGTGGATTTCCATGTTGCCCGTGCCCTTGAACTCCTCGAAGATGACGTCATCCATGCGCGAGCCGGTGTCCACCAGCGCCGTCGCGATGATCGTCAGCGAGCCGCCCTCCTCGATGTTGCGCGCGGCCCCGAAGAAGCGCTTCGGTTTCTGCAGCGCGTTCGAATCGAGACCGCCCGACAGCACCTTGCCCGACGGCGGAATGACCGTGTTGTAGGCGCGGGCGAGACGGGTGATCGAGTCCAGCAGGATGAGCACGTCCTTCTTGTGCTCGACGAGGCGCTTCGCCTTCTCGATGACCATCTCGGCCACCTGCACGTGGCGCTGGGCCGGCTCGTCGAACGTCGAAGAGATGACCTCGCCATCCACCGACCGCTGCATGTCGGTGACTTCCTCCGGCCGCTCGTCGATGAGCAGCACGATCAGGTACACCTCGGGGTGGTTCACGGCGACCGACTGCGCGATGCTCTGGAGCAGCATCGTCTTGCCGGTCCGCGGCGGCGCGACGATCAGGCCGCGCTGGCCCTTGCCGATCGGCGTCATGAGATCCATGACGCGGCCCGAGAGGTTGTCCGGCTGCGTTTCGAGCTTGCACTGCTCCTGCGGATAGAGCGGCGTCAGGTTCTCGAAGAACAGCTTGTCGCGCGCCTGGTCCGGCGGCTCGAAATTGACCGCCTCCACCTTGATGAGGGCGAAGTAGCGCTCCCCTTCCTTCGGCGGCCGGATCTGTCCGGAGACGGTGTCGCCGGTCTGCAGATCGAACTTGCGAATCTGGGAGGGAGAAACGTAGATATCGTCGGGGCCGGGCAGGTAGTTGTAGTCGGGCGCCCGCAGGAATCCGAATCCGTCGGGCAGCACTTCGAGCACGCCCTCCGAGAAGATGTATCCGCTCTGCTCGGTCTGTGCCTTCAGGATCTGGAAGATCAGTTCCTGCTTGCGCATCCCGGTCGCGCCGGCGACGTTGAGGTCCTTGGCGATCTGGGTGAGCTTCTGGATGCTCATGTCCTTCAGTTCGCCAATATTGAGTCCCTCACCAGGGCGCCGTGGCTGCGCCTTGGCAGGGTCCTGGGGTTCGACCGCCGGGGACTCAGCCGGCACCGTCTGGCCGTTGGACCCGCGCGCCGACATGGGTTGGCGCTTGTTGTTGCTTGGCATAATGTCTGTGGCTCTACTGAAAATTCAGGTAGGTTTGTAAAACTGGAAACTGGGGCGGATGGCCCCCCGTGGGCCGCCGATGACAGGAGGAGGCTTCGGTCCTTTTAGTATAGGAGGCCGGTTCGGCTCTGTCAACCCACGCGCTCTGGACGTCATCTCAATAGTCGCTCGGACGCTCACCGATGCCGACGATGCTGCACGCGACGACCGGCTCGATGTCGAGCGCCCGCGCTCGCGCCACCACCTCGACGCCGTCCGCTCCCGGGTTGAACCACACCTCGTGGATGCCCTTGGCGGCCATCTCGTCGAGCAACGTCAGGCCGACCGACGGTGAGACGTAGAAGGTCGCCATGTCGATCGCGCCCGGGACGTCCAAGACCGAGGCGTAGGTCTTCAGTCCCTCGACCTCTGGTTCCTTCGGGTTGATGGGCACGACCACGTATCCGCGGTTCAGGAAGGCACGCACCGCCTTGTTGCCGAACTTCCGCCGGTCCGACGACGCCCCGACCACCGCGACGGTCTTTGGCATCCTGTCAGTATAGCCCGTCTCCCCGACCGCCCTACTCGTCCGGCGGGAAGATCTTGCCCGGGTTCAGGATGCCGTGCGGGTCGAACGCCCGCTTCACACGCTTCATGAGCATGATCGACTCGCGCGAGAGTTCGATCCCGAGAAACGGCGACTTGGTGAAGCCGATCCCGTGCTCGCCGCTGATCGACCCCTCGCGGGCGACCACGCCCTCGAAGAGCCGGCGCTGCGCCCTCAGCGCACGAGCCACGGCAGCCTGATCGTCTCCATCCACCATGATGTTCACGTGGATGTTGCCGTCACCGGCATGACCGAAGCACGGGATCGTCAGGTCGAACTCGCGGCGCAGCTCGCCGATCAGCTGAAACAGATCGGGTACCCGGCCCCTCGGCACGACGACGTCCTGGTTGATCTTCATCGTGGCGATGGTCTTGAGGGCCGGCGACAGCTCACGCCTGACGCGCCACAAGTGCTGCCGCTCGTCCTCGCTGGCCGCGCGAAGCACTTCGGTCGCCCCCGCCTCACGGCACGCGGCGGCGACCAGGCGGCTCTCCTCAGCGACCGATTCCGCCATCCCGTCCACTTCGAGCAAAAGGAGGGCACCGGTGCCTGGCGGCGCGAGCGACTCGCCGAGGTAGCGCGCGACGGCCACCAGGCATTCCCCGTCCACCAGTTCGAGCGTCGCGGGGACGACGCGTCGCTGGATCAGATCGTCGACCGCCCCGACCGCCGCCTCGATCGTGTCGAACGTCGCACGCAGCGTGGCGTGTGCCGGCGGCTTGGGTATCAGGCGGAGGACGGCCTGGGTGATGATTGCCAGCGTTCCTTCCGACCCGACGAGCAACTGCGTCAGGTCGTAGCCGACGACGTTCTTGACCGCCTTCGATCCCGTTCTGATGACCTGGCCCGTTGGCAGCACCGCTTCGAGCGCGAGGACGTACCGCTTGGTCGTGCCGTACTTGAAGGCGCGCGGCCCGCCCGCGCACTCGGCGATGTTGCCGCCTATGACGGACTCGTCGAGGCTCGCGGGGTCCGGTGGATAGAAGAGCCCCACCTTCTCCACCTCGGCCTGCAGCCGGCCGGTGATGACGTTGGGCTCGGTCACGACGAGCAGATTGGGCTCGTCGATTTCGAGGATACGATCGAACCGCTCCATCGACAGCAGCACGCCGCCGCGCAGCGGGACGGCGCCGCCGCTGTACCCCGTCCCGCCCCCGCGCACGTAGAGTGGCACGCGACGGGTGTCGCAGGCTTCCGCAATCGCGGCCACCTCGCTGGTCGAGCCCGGCAGGACGACGACGTCGGGCGGATGGATCCGCTTCAGTCCGTCCTGTCCGTACTCGGTGAGCGCCGCCTCGTCGGTTCGGACGAACGCGGCACCCACGATCGGCTCGATTTCGCTGATGAAGGTTGATGGGAGCATCTGTCGAGTTACAGCCAGTCCCGAACGACGGTCTTCTGGCCGATCGTCATCGCCTTGGGCGTCGTCTCATCGAGTGCCCAGCGGATCCGCCTGACGCCCTCGATGGCGTCGGCCGTGGTTCCCGCGTAACTCAGGCGGAGGTAGCCTTCCATGCCGAAGTCCCTGCCCGGAATCGTCACGACCCGGGCCTTCGACAGGAGGAACATCGCGAGCTCGAACGAGTCCTTCGCGATTCCGGGCTTGAAGCAGGCACTGAAATCCGGCAGGCAGTAGAACGTGCCGCTCGGCTTGATGACCGTGACGCCAGGCACCTTGGCCAACTCGTCGACAATGACGTCGCGGTTGTGCTGCATGCACTTCCGGAGTTCTTCGACCTCATCCTGCGGTCCGAGGATCGCCCCTTCGGCCGCAAGCTGGCACAGGCTCGACGTGCACGACGTCGTCTGCGACTGCAGCGTGCACATCGCGGTGATGATCTCTCGATTCGCAATCGCCCAACCGATCCGGAACCCGGTCATGCCGTAGGTCTTGGCAATTCCGTTGATGACAATGAGATGGCTCGAGTCCGCGTCTCGCGTCGTGAACTCGTAGCAGGACGGCGCCGCGACGCCATCGAAGACGAGCTTGTGGTAGATGTCGTCCATGATGGCGTGGATGCCGCGATCCTCACAGAACCGGACGAGCCCGCCGACGAGTTCACGCGAGAACACCATCCCCGACGGATTGTTCGGGCTGTTGACGATGATGGCGCGCGTGCGGGGAGTGACCGCACGTTCGATGTCCGCGAGGGACGGTTCGAGCGTTCCGGCCTTCGGCGTGACGACCACCGGAACGGCGCGGCACATCTTCACCATTTCCGGGTAACTGACCCAGTAGGGCGCCAGCAGGATCACCTCGTCGCCCGCATCCAGAATCGACCAGAGCGCGTTGAAGATCGCCTGCTTGGCGCCGGAACACACGATGATGTTGCGCGGGGCCACCGTGCGACCGTAGTTCACCTCGGTGTACTGAACGACGGCCTTCTTGAACGAGGGAATGCCGCTGGTCGGCGTGTATTTGATCTTCCCGGCCGCGAGCGCTGCCGAGGCCTTGTCGATGGCCGACTGAGGCGCCGCATTCTGCGGCTCGCCGATGCCGAGGTGGACGACCGACTCGCCCTGCTCCCGCAGCACCCGCGCCTGTTCGTTCAGCGCCATCGTCGGCGACTCGGCAATCCCACGCGCGAACTGGCTGACACCCATGACATCCTCCAGAATGGCGGGCCATCAGGTCCGCCCGGTTGCGGGGGCGCGCAGCGTCCCTACCGTTGGCTGCGCATCCGGGCCTCGATCGCTTCCGGCACCAGACCCGTGATCGGGCCGCCGAGGGCAAAGACCTCTCGGATCAGCCGTGAACTGATATACGTGTACGACTCGGCCGGCATCATGAAGACGGTTTCCAGGTCTGGCACCAGCCGGCGGTTCATGAGCGCCATCTGGAACTCGTACTCGAAGTCCGAGATCGCTCGCAGCCCGCGAACGATGACATGCGCACCCCGGTCGCGCGCGAAGTCGACGAGCAGGCCGCCGAAGCTGTCCACCGTCACCTTCGGTTCGTCCTTGAACACTTCGCGCGCCATCTCCATCCGCTCCTGCACCGTGAAGAGCGGGTTCTTCTCGCTGTTGTGCAGGATGCCGATGATGATTCGATCGAAGATGCGGACGCCGCGAAGAATGATGTCGACGTGGCCGTTGGTGAGGGGATCGAACGAACCTGGGTAGATGGCGAGACGTGCCGTGCCGGACATCTCAGTCGTCTTGCCCGTCTTCGTCTGCTTCATGGTCAACTCGGTGTCCGTCCGTGCCGGCTGGGAGCCGCTCCGCATCGTCGTGCCGGTAGAACGACAGAGCACTGTCGCCGGAGCGCACGGCCCGGACACATGTCAGGTCTCCGGCATGAACGGGGACTGTTCGACGCCGGGCGTGTTCGAGCACGAGCCATCCGTCTGGCGCCAGCCACCGGGCCGCGCGGGCCAGCAGGCACTCGACGTCCGGCGCTGCGTACGGCGGGTCGAGCAGGATCAGCCCGAATCGTCGCGAGCCCGCAGGCTCGTTCACCCGGCCAAGATCCGCGCGAATGATAGCATAGCCGTCCGACACTCCGCACCGCGCCAGATTCGCCGCGATGAGCGAGGCGGCGCGAGGGTCGCTCTCGACGAACACCACTTCGGACGCGCCTCGGCTGAGCGCCTCGATGCCGAGCGCCCCGGTTCCCGCACAGCCATCGAGCACGAGCGCACCGTCGACACGTGCCGCCAGGATGTTGAACAGCGTCTCGCGCAGCCGGTCCGACGTCGGGCGCAACCCCTCCCATTCGGGCGAGTCAATCCTCCGCCCCTTCAACGACCCGGCGATGATCCGCAGCGACACGTGGATGCCTTCCTTCTCGCTCAGAGGGTGCGGAGACGGCAGAGAGTCAAGCCACCTCTGCGTCATCCGGACTTCCCGACGGCACTCGGCGCACGCGGCCGGTGCTCCTCGCTCAGCACCGAGTCCCGAGGGCACGAATGCGTCGCCGTATCGGTGCATCGAAGGACTGAGCAGCCGATGCTATCCGACGTGCATGAGGCCGAACTGCCGGGGCCACCGGTCGCGGATGAACGTTCGGAGCGCCTCGTCGGCAGCCCCTCCGCCCGTCATCCAGGATGAGGCATCGCGCGCGGCCTGCTCCATCAGGTCTCGGTCTCGATCGAGATTCCCGACGCGCAGCGCAGGCATGCCCGCCTGCCGCGTGCCGGCGACGTCGCCGCTGCCGCGGAGCGCCAGGTCCTTCTCCGCGATGACGAATCCATCGTTCGTGTTCGCGATCGTCTCCAGACGAGCCTCGGCCTCTTCCGACAGCGGCTGCTGGTAGATCAACACGCAATACGCCTGCTGCCCGCCCCGGCCGACCCGTCCCCGTAGCTGGTGGAGTTGCGACAATCCAAACCGTTCGGCATGTTCGACGACCATCACGGTTGCATTCGGCACATCGATGCCGACCTCGATCACGGTGGTCGCCACGAGCAGGTCGATCTCCCCAGCCGCGAAGTGCCGCATCACCGCATCCTTGGCCACCGGCGTGAGCCGGCCGTGCAGCAACCCGAGTCGGTAGCCGCGAAAGACGTCCTGCGCAAGGTGGTCGGCCATCACGGTCGCCGCGCGCAGGTCGACCTTCTCGGACTCCTCGACGAGCGGATAGACGATGCACGCCTGGCGGCCGGCGTCCATCTCCTGTTTGAGGAAGGCGTAGACCTCCTCGCGGCGGGCCTCCGGCCGGACGGTGGTCCTGACCGGCACGCGCCCGGGCGGCAGTCCCCGGATCACCGAGACATCGAGGCCGCCGTACACAGTCAGCTGCAGCGTGCGCGGAATGGGCGTGGCCGTCATCACGAGAACGTCAGGCCGCAGGCCCTTCTCCTGCAGGCGCGCACGCTGGATGACACCAAAGCGGTGCTGCTCGTCGATGATGACGAGCCCCAGACGATGGAACGACACCGCTTCTTCGATGAGCGCGTGCGTGCCGACGAGCAGGTGTACGGCGCCGGTTGCCACGTCGTGAAACAGATCCCGCCGGCGTGCGGCCGGCGTACTCCCTGTGAGCAGAGCCACCTTGAAGCGCGTGGCCGACAGCAGCGCGGCAATCGTGTGGCAATGCTGCTCCGCCAGGATCTCCGTCGGCGCCATCACGGCCACCTGCGCGCCGTTCTCGATCGCCACCAGCCCGGCCACGAGCGCGACAATCGTCTTTCCCGATCCGACGTCTCCCTGCAACAGCCTGTTCATCTGCCGGGGCCGCTGCATGTCGTCCACGATCTCCTTCAACGCACGGCGCTGCCCCTCGGTCAGCCGGAACGGCAGGATGCCACGCGCGCTCGCACGAACGCGATCGTCCACCACCGGAACGAAGGCTTTCGGCTCGCGGTCCGCGTCGCGCCGTCGCTCGAGCATCCCACACTGGAACAGGAAGAACTCCTCGAGAATCAGTCGGCGGTGCGCTGGCGACCGAAACGCATTCAGTTCCGCCATCGGGACGTCCGCCGACGGGAAATGCACGTCGGTCAGGGCCGACCGGCGATCCGGCAGGTCGTGGCGGGCGCGGATCTCGGCCGGGAGGAGGTCCGTCACGGCCGCTGGCAACGCCCGCACGATGTCGTGCACCAGCGCCCGCTGCATGCGGCCCGTCACGGGCCCGGTCTTCTCGTAGATCGGCACGATCCGCTGGGCGTGGATCGTCTCGCCGTCCTCGACGTCGAGGATCTCCACCTCGGGGCTTCGCAGTTGCACCACGCCTCGGTAGCGGACGGCGACGCCGTGCAGGACGACGTGCTGATGTGCGTGCAGGGTGTTCTGGCGGAATGGCTGGTTGGGCCAGACCACCAACAGCGTTCCGGACTCGTCGCGGAGGAGCGCTTCGAATATCTTGAATCCGCGGCGGCCCGTCCACCGCAGCCGACAATTGAGCAGCTCCCCCGCTACCGTCACGCGCTGGCCCTCGACCACCCCCGCAACCGGCTGAAATGTGCTCCGGTCCTCGTACCGAAACGGGAGACGCAACAGCAGATCCTCGACCGTCTCCAGCCCTGCACGGCGCAGGGCCTGTTCGCGCCGGGGGCCGATGCCCTTGAAGTGGCTCAGGGGGGTGTCGAAGAAGTCGGGGTCGGTCACGGCGTTACTGCACGACCACCGCTTCGCCGCGCCGCACGTCGATCTGCCGGATTCGTGCGGGCAGCGGGTAGGGATCGTCGATGTTCAGGCCGCGTGGGTTGTCGGCCGTCCGGGAGTAGAAACTCACCAGCTCCTGCACCACCATCTTGGGAATCGGCACGCCGCCAAGCCGCGCCGACTCGAGGTCGAACCGCGCATATCCGCCTGCCGCGTCGAGCGTGCCGCTGACAGCCACGGGGACGCGGCCGCCGAGATAGTTCAGGGGGTCGAGCCAACCGCGGGATTTCCGCTGGTCACGGACGGCGTCGAGATCGACGACCGCCGTCCCTTCGAGGCGGCCGCTGCCCACAATCGTCACGTGTGGATCGGCGACGCCACGTGGGATGGCATCGCGACCGTCAAACGCGAAATAGGCGTTGACCTCCCGCTCGGTCAGACGAGTGCTCAGTGGCGATGCGGTCGGCAGAGCCGCGTTGCGGGTGATCGCGTCGACCTTCGCGCGGAGCCGGACTGCGTCTTCCCGGCTGGCAGCCGGACCTTGCGCGTCGAGGACGAGCGAAAGTGCCGCGACCGCGACGAGCAGACCCCACGGCAGCCGCCGGCCGTTGATGTTGTGCAGCATGGTGACTCGAATCCCGCCTGAAACCCGCAGGATTCGAGTGTAGCACGAGGCGCGCGCGGTCGATTATCGGGACGGTGACTCTGGCCGCGCCGCGCCGGCGGCCGCCCGACGGGCGCGCAGCAGGAGATCGATCTTCTTGCGCTCGACGGTCTCCTCGAAGATCCGGAAGCGTGCCTGCTGGGCGGGCTCGAGCACCTCGTCCACCGCGTCGTAGGCCCTGTGAAGTTCCTCGGCCGACCGCGCGTCGAGGTCGCGCAGTGCCTTCAGTCTCTCGCGTGTCTGCGCTTCGTCGAACTGCGGCGCCCGGAGCAACTGCCCGAGCGACGCGACCAGCTGACGCCGTGCCCGGAGGTTTCGCCGTCGTGTTTCCTGCAGCGCCTTGAGCCTGGTCAGGAAGTTCGGGAACTGCGCTTCGGTCAGCCTGAGCGTTTCCTGAGCCTGCAAGAGGGTGTAGGAGTCGAACAGGATTTCGAGGTCCTGCGGAGACAGCACGTCCCTGTTCGCCCTGCCGCCCGCTTCCGGAGGAGTGTTCTGGGCCTGGCCGGCGATCACCATTCCCGCGCTGCCCAGCGTCAGCGCCAGCACACAACCGAGCGTCCACCCGATGGTTCGTTTCATGGTCATGACTCCGTGGTCCAGGAGCCGGTGCGCTACGGCCGGAGTTCGGCACGCAACAGCCGGTCGAGTTCCACGCGTTCCTGTTCCGACAGCTGCCACACCGCGGTGTCGGCGCTTCCGGGCGAGAGCGCAGCGCCGCTCTCGCTCACCGCCTCCAGATCGAATCCATCAGCCAGGTGTGTCAACGCGAGCCACTGCCCTTCGGCGGCCGCATCGGCCTCGGCCTGATCAGCACCGGCCATGGCTCCCGAAAGGGCGGGCGCGGGGACGACGGCCGTCTGCGCCCTGACGGGACTGCGCGGCATCGTCAGCGCGGCCACGAGCACCAGCGCAGAGACCCCGGCCGCCAGCGGCACCCAGATCCGCCACGCACCAGTCGGCGACCACCGGGTGACCGCCGGTCGTCCAGCCTCCCCCACGGCCCCAGAGACGCGGGCGGAGAAGTGCTCCCAGAACAACGGCGATGGCTCGAGGACATCGACCTGCCGCACGTCGGCGAGCAGCGACCGCATCGCCGCGATGTCGCGGCCGCACGACTCGCATTCCGCGAGGTGTGGATGCCGCGGCGGATCCGCCTGCTCAATGAGCGCCATCCGCTCGTCCGGGGTCAAATGCTTCATAAGGGCTCGCCCGCGAGCAATCGCCGGAGGTTGTTCAGGGCGTGAAAGAAATTCGCCTTGACCGCGCCCACCGAGATGCCCATTATCCTGGCAATCTCCAGGTGAGGCAGATCCTGGTATACGCGCAGGATCAGCGTCGCTCGTTGCCTGGGCGGCAGCCGCGCGACGGCGGCCCGCACCAAACCCGCCCGTTCTGCACTGAGCAACTGGCTCACCGCGTCGGGGTCGTGCGCCGGCAGCGGCTGCTGATCGTCGATCGACTCGGTCCTCAGGGCTCTGGCGCTGACCTTGTTCAGGCAGACGTTCACGGCGATGCGGTACAGCCAGGTCTTGACCGACGAGTCGCCCTTGAACCGTCCGAGGGCGCGGTACGCGCGCACGAACACGTCCTGCGCAAGATCGGTTGCGTCCTCGTGATTTCCGACGAACCGGTAGCACACCAAGTACACGGCGCGCCGGTGACGCACCACCAGCACGTCGAAGGCCTCGGATCGGCCGCCGAGACACTCGCGGACGAGTTCACGCTCATCCGCGTTGTCCAGGTCGGGCACGCGGGGAACGTCCGACGCGGCCTTCGGGTCGTGTGGCGCCACCCTGATCGTCCACTCGGGCCACGTAAGGCCCGCCGAGGTGCTGCTCATCGCAATCGCACTCCACTCTCGACGGGTTAGACCCGCGGTGGCGGTGCGAGGTTTACAGCACGCTATCACAATCGCCGAGCCGCTTGACTTTCGCCTTTCCTTTGCATAGAGTCTACCCGACTGGTGCAAGTACAGGCATCAGCTGCGCGAAGCCCGGCAAGCAGGAGGAGGATTGCGTGTTGCCCTTGACCAAGCGCCAGCGGGAAATCCTCGATTTTCTCAACGAGTTCATCCAGCAGCACGGCTACGCGCCGAGCCTCGAAGAGGTCGGCCGTCGCTTCGGCCTGTCTTCGCTCGCGACGGTGCACAAGCACCTCACGAACCTGCAGGAGAAAGGCTTCATCAAGCGCGCGTGGAATCGCAGCCGGTCGGTCGAACTCGTGCAGACGCGGCCCGGGGGCCGCGCTGTCGAGTTGCCGCTGCTCGGTTTCGTTGCAGCGGGCGCTCCCATCGAAGCCATCGCCACCGCCGAGTCGATTGCCGTTCCGGAGGATCTCGTCGGCAAGCGCGACACGTACGTGCTGCGCGTCCGCGGCGAGTCCATGATCGATGAGCAGATCCGCGACGGTGACTTCGTCATCGTCGAGGATCGGAAGACGGCCGAGAACGGCGAGATGGTGATTGCCCTGCTCGGCAGTTCCGACGTCACGCTCAAGAAGTTCTACCGCGAGAACGGCCACGTGCGCCTGCAGCCGGCGAATCCGGCCATGCAGCCAATCCTGATCCCGGCAGACCAGATCCAGGTGCAGGGCGTGGTCATCGGCGTGATGCGCAAGTACTGACGGATTGCTGCGACACGCCTTTCGAACGGATCACGAGGAACGGTCGTTCCAGTGCTATCGTGGTACGCCATGGAAGACGCCAAAGCCATCAACTTCACCATCGTGCCGGCCGATCCCGAATCGTGCGCGCGGGTCTACGCCAACTTCTGCGCCATCGCACACACGCCGTTCGACCTCACTCTCACGTTCTGCGAGGTGCTCCCGCTCTCCGAGAAGAACCTGCGCGAGGCGGAGTCCGAGCACGTGGTCCGAGCGCCGGTCCGTGCGAACGTCGTCATCCCGATTCCGATGTTGCCGAACCTGATTTCGGCGCTGCAGGAGCACATGCGCGTGTTCGGCGATCAGACCCCGCAGCCGGGCTGGAACAAGAACCCGGTGCACTGACCATGAAGACGACCGGCGACGCGCGTCGCATCTTTGCGAAGCTCGAACGGCAGCATCCGAATGCCGACACCGAGTTGCGCTACGCCAACGCGTTCGAATTGCTGGTGGCGACGATCCTCTCGGCGCAGACCACCGATGTGGGAGTGAACGAGGTCACGCCAACGCTGTTCGCCCGCTTCCCGGATGCGAGGGCGCTGGCGGCGGCTGACATCGCAGAACTCGAGAAGGCCGTCCAAAAGACGGGGTTCTTCCGGCAGAAGGCGCGCGCCATCGCCGGAATGGCCGCCGCACTGGTGTCCAAGCATGACGGCAAGGTGCCAGCAAGCATGGAGGCGCTGGTCGAGCTTCCCGGCGTCGGACGGAAGACGGCCAATGTCGTCCTCGGCCACGCGCTCGGCGTGCCAGGCTTGCCCGTCGATCGACACGTACTGCGGGTGTCCGGTCGGATCGGGCTGGTCGAGTCCGAGGATCCGGAAGTAGTCGAGCAGCAGTTGTGTCGGCTGCTCCCCCCGGCACGCTGGACGCTGACGTCGGACACGCTCATCCTCCACGGGCGCCGCGTCTGCAAGCCAAAGCCACTCTGCGACCGCTGCGTGGTCCGCGACGAGTGTACGTTCTACCGGAGCGGCGGTCTGATGGCCGCCGGGCGTGCCAGACCCGCCCGCAGCGCGGCCGGCCCCGTCAAGAAGAGGAAATGACGCGCGAACGCTTCCGCGAACTCGTGGCCGAGGCCCTCGACACGATCCCACGGCGCTTTCGCGAGCGGCTCCGGAACGTTGCGGTGGTCGTCGAGGACGAGCCATCGCCCGCGCTGCTGGCTGAAATGGAAATCGATCCGCCCGACACACTGTTCGGCCTCTACCAGGGCACGCCGCTCACCGAACGCGGATGGGACTACGGCAACACGCTGCCCGACCGCATCACCATCTACCAGGGACCAATCGAGGACGTCTCGGAGACCGACGACGAGGTAGTGACCGAAATCGGCGAGACGGTGATCCACGAGGTCGGCCACTTCTTTGGTCTCAGCGAAGAGGAGATCGAAGACATCGAGGAACGATACTGGCAGCGGAGAACCGGCCGGGGTGGTCGGGATGTGGAGCCGGAGGATTCCGACGAGGTATGACCCACGCCCGCAAGCGTTTCGGTCAGCACTTTCTCGAGGCGGGATGGGCCGAGCGTGTCGTCGCCGCCATCGCCCCGTCCCCCCTCGATACGCTCATCGAGATCGGTCCGGGCCGGGGTGCCCTGACGTTCGCGCTCGCCAGGCGCGCGCGCCGCGTCATCGCCATCGAGATCGATCGCGACCTGGCGCCGAGGCTCGCCGAGAGGACGCCACCCAACGTCGAGATCGTGAACGCCGATGTCCTCGACACGGATCTCTCGGGCTACGTGTCCGACGGGGAGGTCGTGCGTGTCGTGGGCAACCTTCCGTACAACGTCGCCACCCCGATCCTGTTCAAGTTGCTGGTCGAGGCCGACGAGGGGCGCCGGATCCGTGACGCCACCGTCATGGTGCAACTCGAGGTCGCGGACCGACTCGCGGCGGAACCGGGGTCGAAGGCGTGGGGCGTGCTCTCGATCTGCCAGCAGCTCCGGGCACACATCGAGCGGCTTCTCGTGCTTCCGCCGAACGCGTTTCGCCCTGCGCCGAAGGTCCATTCCGCGATCGTGCGGCTGGCGTATCGCCCCTCGGCAGCCGCCCTGCTGCCGGGCGCCCCGATCGAGGCAATGGCCCGAAGCCTGTTCACCAAACGCCGTAAGGTGCTGAGCAACGCGCTGGCGCCATTTGCAGGCGACCGCGGCATCGACCCGGACGACATCCTGGCGCGCGCGGGCCTCGACCCGCGTCGGCGGCCGGAAACGCTCGATCTGGTGGAACTGGCGCGGCTTGCCGGCCTATTTGTCTCAGCCGGATCGGCTTCAGCCTAACCCTCATTTGTGCTATAGTTTCGCCAGCCTACCATTCGTCCGCGGCCCTCCCAGCGGCCACGGGTGCAGGGTCTCGCGTGGCGCCCGCCATCCACCCTGCCACGCAAGTGGATGCCGCCCTCCAGGTGGGGTGCGGTTGTATCCGGAGGTGGCCGCTCGGGCGCGGCCGCACAGAGCTGGGACCATTCCACGGAGATCGAACCGCAGGGGTTGGCTGCGTCGTCGCACGGCGTTTCAAGGGCCGGTGCACGGTCGGAAATCTGTTCCCGGAATCAACGACTATGACGTTCGCAGGGCCTCAGGAGCCGCGTCGGCCGGCACTCGAAGTGATCCCGCTCGGCGGGCTCGGCGAATTCGGCATGAACATGATGGCGATCTACTGGGGCGACACGCTGGTCCTGGTGGACGCGGGCGTCATGTTCCCGGATCCGGAATTGCTCGGCGTCGATCTCGTGATTCCGGACCTGACGTATCTCGAGCAGCGCGGCATCAAGGCGAGCGCCCTCGTGCTGACTCACGGCCACGAAGACCACATCGGCGCGGTGCCGCACGTGATGCGCCTGGTGGACGGCCCAATCTACGCGACGCCCTTCACGCTGGCGCTGGTGCGGGCCAAATTGCAGGAGCACCGCATCGCGTTCGACGGGCGGCTCATCGCGGTGCGGCCCCGCGGAACGATCGCCGTCGGCGAACTCGTGCTGGAATTCCTGCACGTCACGCACAGCATCCCGGACGCCATCGCGCTGGCCGTGCATTCGCCGGTTGGCACGATCATCCACACGGGCGATTTCAAGATCGATCAAACGCCGCTCGATGGCGAGCACTTCGATTTTCACCGGTTTGCGGAGCTCGGGGCCCGGGGTGTGCTGGCGCTGTTTGCGGACAGCACGAACATCGAACGTCCCGGGTACACCGGATCGGAACTCGACATCGTGGAGGCGTTCGAGGAACTGTTCGCCAGTACGCGCGGCAAACTCGTCGTGACGTCGTTTGCGACGAGCATCTACCGCATGCAGATCCTGGCGAACCTGGCGCACGAGTTCGGCCGGAAGCTGGCGTTCGTGGGGCGAGGCATGATCGAGCACTCGCAGATCGCGCAGGAACTGGGTCACCTGCAGATCCCCCCGGGCATCCTCATCCGGGAGTCGGACGTACGGAATCACCCGGCACGGCAGGTGCTGTGCATGACCACGGGCAGCCAGGGCGAGCCGATGGCGGCGCTCTCGCGTATCGCCGTCAACGACCATCGCCACGTCAGCATCGAACCTGGCGACCGCGTGGTCTTCTCGGCCCGTGCCATCCCGGGCAACGACCGGGCGATCGACCGCGTGATCAACCACCTGGCAAGGCGTGGCGCGGATGTGGTGACGGAAGCGACCAAGCACGTCCACGTCTCGGGGCACGGGAGCGAGGAAGAGCTGAAGCTGATGCTCTCCATCGTCCGCCCGCGGTACTTCGTGCCGATCCACGGCGAGTACCGACAGCGTTCACGCTACGCGCGGCTGGCTGAGCGCCTCGCGGGAGCGTCGCCGGCGCGCCTCGGCGTGCTGCTGATCGAGAACGGTGACGTCGTGCGACTCGATGGCGAGACAGGACAGGTGGCCGCGCGCGTGCCGACGGGAAGGGTGCTCATCGACGGCCCCGGCATCGGCGAGGTTGCCGATGAGGTACTGCGCGATCGCCGCCATCTCGCGGCGGACGGGCTGGTTGTGCCGGTGCTGGCCATCAACAAGCAAACGGGAGGCATCGAGGGCGTCCCCGACATCATCACGCGCGGGCTGGTGCTGGAGCCGAACGCCGACGAGCAACTGCGCGAGGCGGGACGGATCATCGTCGAGGTCCTGGACGCCATCAGCGCCGAGGAGCGCACAGACCGCGGGCTCGTGCAGGAGAAGATCCGCGTTGAACTTCGTCGGTTCTTTCGCAAACATTCCAACCGCCGGCCGCTCGTCCTGCCGGTGATCATGGAGATCTAGACCTTGGCTGGTCCGAGCCTGTCCCGTCGCGTCAGCGAGTTCCTGGGCGTCGCACTGTTTGCGATCGCCCTCATCTGGCTGATCGCCCTCGTCACCTACGAGCCCGCGGATCCGGCATGGTTCTTCAACGCCGGCCCGAGCGGCGCCCCGGCGAACTTCATCGGGCGCGTCGGAGCGTTTCTCGCCGAACTCTCGTTCCAGCTGTTCGGCTTCGCGTCGTACCTCGTGCCGATCCTGCTCGGCGTGGCCGGCTGGACCCTTTTCTGGTGCCGCAGCCTCGATGCGATCTACACCAAGGCGATCGGCACCGTGTTGCTCTTCGGTTGCTCGAGCGCACTTCTCGCCGTCGCTCTCGGCGCCGTCAATTTCTCCGGACGCGAACTGCGGGCGGGCGGCTACCTCGGCGAGTTCCTCTCGGCACGGCTCGCGCACGACTTCAATCGGACCGGCTCGATCATCGTCATCCTGACGCTGCTGGTGCTGTCGCTGATTCTCGCGACGCAGTTCTCCTTCGGACGGCTGTTCTCGTCGATCGTCCAGACCATCGCCGGCGCCTGGAGCCGGATGACCGGGCGCTGGCACGAACGGCGCGAGGCCAGACGCAAGGAACGGCAGCGTCGCGAGGTCATCAAGAAGCACACGGCCCGGAACCTCGAGGACACCAAGACCGCGGTGGTCGAGAAGGCCCCGGCGGTGGCCGTGCACCCGGTGGTGTCCGACCCCTCGCCCGCGGAAACCACGCGCGTCACGCCGGCCATCGCCAAACCGAGCGCCGCCCCGCGCCGCGCCGCCGGGATACCCTCGCCTGCAACGGCGTCCGATTTCGAGTCGCGCACACCGATCGAAAAGAAGCGGGATGGCTTCACCCTGCCGCCGTTGGCACTGCTCGACGCTCCGAAGAGCGAGCAGAAGATCGACGAGCGTGAACTGATGGAAGCCGCACGCCTGCTCGAGGAGAAGTGCCACGAGTTCTCGGTGGCCGGCAGTGTCGTCCAGATCCATCCGGGACCGGTGGTCACCACGTTCGAGTTCAAGCCCGACGCAGGCGTGAAGTACGCCAAGGTGACCGGGCTCGCCGACGATCTGTCGCTCGCCCTCAAGGCGGAATCGGTGCTCATCGAACGGATCCCGGGCAAGGCGACGGTCGGCATCCAGATCCCGAACACCAATCGCGAGGCCATCTCCCTGCGGGACATGCTCGAGTCCGACCTTTTTCGGCGCTCGGGCTCGAAGCTGACGCTGGCTCTCGGCAAGACGATCCATGGCGAGCCCTACGTCGCCGACCTCGCGACGATGCCCCACCTGCTCGTCGCCGGCTCCACCGGCACCGGCAAGTCGGTGGCGATCAACAGCATGCTCACGAGCATCCTCTATCGGGCGACGCCCGACGAGGTGCGACTGATCATGATCGACCCGAAGCGCCTCGAACTGGGGATGTACGAGGAGATTCCACACCTCTTGACGCCCGTGGTCGTCGACCCCAAGCAGGCGGCGAACGCGCTGGCGTGGGCCGTGCGCGAGATGGAGGAGCGCTACAAGACGCTGGCGGCCGAGGGCGTCCGGAACATCGAGCAGTACAACCGGAACATCCGCCAGGCGATCGAGCAGAAGCGCGAGCCGGAGGAGGGTGAAGAGTTCAGGACGTTGCCCTACATCGTCGTCGTCATCGACGAACTCGCGGACCTGATGATGGTGGCGAGCAACGACGTCGAGGAGTCGATCTGCCGCCTGGCGCAGATGGCCCGCGCGGTCGGCATCCATCTGATTCTCGCCACGCAGCGCCCGTCGGTGGACGTTGTCACCGGCTTGATCAAGGCCAACCTGCCGGCCCGTGTCTCGTTCCGCCTGATGTCGAAGGTGGACTCGCGCACCATCCTCGACGGCAACGGGGCCGAACAACTGCTCGGCAAGGGCGATATGCTCTACCTGCCGCCCGCGTCCTCGCGGCTGATCCGGCTCCACGGCCCGTACATCTCAGAGCAGGAAAGCGCGAGACTGGCCGCTTTCCTCCGGAAACAGGGCAGACCGGTCTACGACCAGACTATCACCGTGGAGGAGAAGGCTGCCGACGGCCTCACCTTCGAGAAGGACGATCTGTACGACGAAGCCGCGCGCATCGTGGTGGCCTCGGGGCAGGCGTCGATCTCGTATCTGCAGCGTCGGCTGCGAATCGGCTTCAGCCGCGCCGCCCGGCTCGTGGACATGATGGAAGCCGAAGGACTGGTCTCTCCCGCCGACGGCAGCAAGGCACGCGAGGTACTGGTCGACAAGGGCTACTTCAACGAGGTGGATACACAGCTGCGGTGAGAACCCTGGCTCGGAGCGTCGCACTCCTGTCGATGCTCGCCGTCCTGACCGCCACCGAGAGTTGGGCGGAGACGGCCCGGGAGATGTACGCCGCGGCGAAGGTGCAGGACGAGCAACTGCGCGCGGCGGACGGCGGCCCGCCGGCCTCGCGACCGGCGCTGAAGCAGTACCGGGCCGTGATCGCGGCCTACGATGCGGTGGTCCGCCGCTATCCCGCCACAGGATACGCCGACAACGCGCTGTGGCAGGGCGGGTCGCTCGCGCAGACTGCGTTCGACCGCTTCGGCCAGGCGCGCGATCGCGCGACGGCGACCCGCTTGTTCGCACTGCTCATCGAGGGCTACCCGAGCAGCTCGCTGGCAGCGAACGCCCGCGCGGCGCTCAAGCGGCTCGAAGCCCCGCCGACGGCCGCTTCGCGCCCGCTGAGGTCCGCGGCTGACAGGCCCGCAACGCCAGCCAGCGAGACCGCGGCACAGGGGGTACTGCGGAACATCCGTCGCACGCTCCGGCCGGACGTCGTCCGCGTAACGATCGAACTCGATGCCGAGATCGCGTACCGAACCGAGCGCGTTGAGAATCCGCCACGCGCACTGTTCGACCTTCCCGGCACGCGGCTGGGTGGGACGATCGTCGAGGGCACCTCGACGTACACCGACGATGTCGTCCGGCACATCAGGGTCGGCCGGCGCCCGGACCAGACCACGCGCGTGGTCCTCGATCTCGACGGCGTGAAGCGCTACTCGGTCTCGACGCTGTCGCGGCCCTATCGGATCGTCATCGACTGCGAGCGTGAACGGCCGCTGCTCACCCCGGGCGCGACACACGCACCCGCCGGTCTGCCGTCCGGCGGGCAGTGGCCGACATCTCGAGCGGTGCCTCTCGCCGGCATCGTGCAGGCGACTCCAATCCCGCGCGACACCGTCGCGCGAACGCCCGTGCCCCACGCATTCCCCGCAGTCCGCGAGTATCCGCCGCTGCCGTCGCGGCACACGAGCCAAGGAGTGGTTACATTGGCTCGCATCGATGGCATCGACCCTCGGCTGATCCGGCCCCCTCTCGCGTCACGCCCGTGGCTGAACGCCTTCGCGCCACTGGCGCCACTGGTCCAGGCAGCCACGCGACCGACCGGCGTCGACTCGCCCACGCCCGCCGCATCGTCGACAACTGGCCGACCACGCGCGGTGCCTGCCGACGCGCCGACGGCGGCGAACGTGGATGCCGCACCCGAATCGGCTCAGCCCGAGAAGCCGATCGCGCCGGAACGCCGCCTCCCGGAGCGCACTCCTGCGCCTCCGCCGATCCGGGACGGCTACTCGCTGGCCCGACAGCTGGGGCTCGGGGCCTCGAAGATCGTGATCGACCCCGGGCACGGCGGCCGAGATCCGGGCGCTGAGGGCGCCGGGGTGTTCGAGGCGAACGTCGTGCTGGACGTCGCGCTGAGACTCGAGAAGCTCCTGAAGAGCGCCGGGATCGAAGTGGTCCTGACCCGTCGCATCGACGAGTTCGTTCCGCTCGAGGAACGGACCGCCATCGCCAACCGCGAGCAGGGCGACCTGTTTCTCTCGATCCACGCGAATGCCAGTCGGAATCGGAACGCCCGCGGTATCGAGAGCTACGTCCTGAACTTCGCGACGGACCCCGAGGCCGAGGCCGTGGCGGCTCGGGAGAACGCGGCAACCGGCCGGACGATGAGCAACCTGCCGGATATCGTGCGTGCGATTACGCTGAACAGCAAGTTGGACGAATCACGAAGCTTCGCGGCGCTCGTTCAACACCGGTTGATGGACCACCTGCGCATCGACCGTGCGCCCAGAGATCTCGGCGTGAAGCAGGCGCCCTTCATCGTCCTGATCGGCGCGTCGATGCCAAGCGTTCTCGCGGAGATCTCCTTCATCACCAACAGCCAGGAAGGACGCCTGCTGAAGACGGGGGCGTATCGGCAGTCGGTCGCAGAGGCGTTGTTCGACGCGGTGCGGGGCTACCAGAAATCACTGAAGACCGCCCAATCGTTGGGGCCACATCAGTAGCGGACCGCGGAATCGGGTATCGCGGGCGGTTCCCGTCCCGAGCCGAAGGGCGCATGGTACAATCACCGACAGTGATGTTCGCACTTGCCAGCCAGCCGATGACGCCGGTGATCGTGAAGATCGTGCAGGAGCCGGCCAAGGAAATCAGTGTCGCCGACATCCTGCTCGGTTCGGTCGGAATCACCGCGTTGTTCTTGATCGGCGCCGCACTGCTCGGTTTCCTGCTCGGCGGTCTGTTCATCTGGTTCCGCCATCGGCAGATCGTTCGCGAGGCCGTTGGAATCGAAGGCAATCCGTACCGCCTCAATCTACCCACCGAGCCGCCATCCGAACACTCGTAGACCATCGAGCGATCGACGTCCCGGCGCGCCGTCGCCAGGCCCCGGTGCCGCGGGCTATGCTGGCGGGTTCGACGCGAGGTCCAATGCCAGATCCACCAACGTGCGCACGCCGTAGCCTGTGGCGCCCTTGGGCTGGTACGGCTTGGCGTCGCTGTTCCAGGCCGGCCCTGCGATGTCGATGTGCGCCCAGGGGCGATCCACCGCAAATTCCCCGACGAACAGCGCGCCAGTGATTGCGCCGCCATACCGGGTGCCGCTGTTGACCGTGTCCGCGATCTCACTCTTCAACTGCTCGCGTTCTTCATCGATCAGCGGCAGCGGCCAGACCCGCTCCCCGCAGCGGTCCGCCGCGCCGCGCACCCGATCGCGCCAGCTGTCAGGCCGGCCAAACAACCCCGCAGTGCTTCTGCCGAGGGCCACCGCACAGGCGCCGGTCAACGTGGCGATATCGACCAAGTGCGTCGCACCCAGTTGCTGCGCGTACCACAACGCGTCACCGAGGAGCAGCCGGCCCTCGGCGTCGGTGTTGACCACTTCGACCGTGCGCCCGCCCCCGCCGCGCAGGACGTCACCGGGCCGCGTCGCCCCGCCCCCCGGCATGTTCTCCACCGCGGGAACGACGGCGACCACACGCACGGGCACCTGCAACAGCGCGATCGCGCGCATGGCCGCCAGCACGGCGGCCCCGCCGGCCATGTCGTCCTTCATGCGCTCCATGCCGTCGGCGGTCTTGAGCGAGAGCCCCCCGCTGTCGAAGGTCACGCCCTTGCCAATCAGCCCAAGAACCGGGACGTCGCGCGCGCCCGGCGGATCGTGCCGGACGACGATTACGCGCGCCGCCTCGTGGCTGCCCCGGCCCACACCGGCGATCAAGCCCATCCCGAGTTCGTCGATGCTGTTCCCGTCGAGGACGTCGATGGTGAGCGCCGTGCCCGACACGACGTGACGAGCGCGATGGCCAAAGATGCGCGGAGACAGGAGATTCCCGGGCTCGTTCGTGAGTTCGCGGGCGAGGTTGACGCAATGCGCGATCTGACGGCCGCGATCGGCCGCGCTCGTGGCCGCAGCGAACGGACTGCCCGCGCTGCCTTGCACGACGACCGAGAATACGATGGGCGGCTGCGGCTCCTGGATGGACTTGTACTGCGCGCTGTCGTGCTCGGCCAGCGTCAGGCCTTCGCTCACCGCCTGGATCCACACCGTGTCCGGAGGTGCCGACACGCCTCCGTCAGGCATCCTGAGGACGAAGGCGACTCGGCCCGCACGCCGTTCCCGCGCCCGCAGGCCAACGACCGTCGCGAGACGACGAGCCACGTCGGGCCGATACTCCGCGGCTGCCCCACCGCCCACGAGCACGAGCCTGCGAGCGCGGAACGCCCCCTCGACGACCGGCAGCACGAAGAGCTCGTACCGCTTCCCTTTGAATTCACCTGACGTCAGCGCACGCCCGAGTTCGCCCCGCGTCGCGTCATCGACCTGGGCAACGGCAGCCGGCAGTTCACCCTCGAACAGCGGCATCGCGACCCAATCGACATCGAGCTGGTCGAGCGCAGCGGTGGATGCGGCCAGAGTGGTTGGAAGGAGTGGAAGCGCCATCGCCGGGATTATAGACCGACAGCCATGGCGCCATCCGATTGCGACCGATCCTCGGGGTAGCCCACAAAGCGCAGTCGGCTTGCAGGCTGAGTGGCCCGGGCACCCTGCACGTCCCGGCCCCTGCTACGACTGCGGATCCTCGAAGCGGCGATCCGGCGACTCCCGGCCGGGATCGCCGGTCGACAGGTCCGGCGGAAGCGGCTCCACAGGCACGTCCACCGGGGCCACCGGGACCGGCGGGACCGGCGGTTCGACCAGCCGGCCAGAGCGACCCATCCGGGTCATCAGGGCGCCGCCGAGGCCCACGGTCCACGCCGCGTACTCCACCATGAATCCGACGAACAGCAGCAACGCGCCCAGCACGGTGAGCGGGCCCCCGCCGAGCGACACCATCCGGCCAGCCACGGTCGTGCCCCAGATCAGCACGAGGCCAACGAACAGCAGCGTGAACGAAGTACCGGGCGACCATCGGAACCGGTCCTGTCCCGACCGGGCCAGCGCGGTCGCCGATCCGACGAACCCGAGCAGCAGCGCCACGAAGAATCCCAGCACGGCGAACGGCACCAGCACCAGCAGCGGGATACCGACAATGGAGATGACCAGGAGCACGACACCGATCACCAGCACTGGCACGAAGAGCAACTGCGCGAACAGGCCGATGAGCGCCGCCTTCCATGGCTGCTGCCTGACGGCAACGTCGACACGTTCGACGGCGCGCGGCGCCACGAGCAGCACGAGCGTCGCCAGCAGGGCGAACAGCGCCATGCGCAACAGCGTACCGAGAAGGCGGAACGTCCTCCAGGGACCGTCACCAAACCAAGGCGCGAAGTGCACGTCCCAGTTCCGGAGCGGCCGCACCTGGATGGCCGGCCACGAGACACCAACCTCGTTGACCCGGCCGCCCACGACCGCGCCACTCTCCCGCTCGAAGGTGCCGCCAATCACCGTCACGTCGCCATGCACGTCGGCGCGCGGCCCGAGATGCACGTTGCCGCCCACGGCCACGACGTCCTCCCGAACGCGCCCGTTGACGTCGATCGAACCGCCAACGACAACCACCGGACCGTTGACCTGCTCGTCCTCCGCCACGTGGATGTGGCCGCCCAACCGGACTCGTGCCTCGACTTCACGCCGGAACTGACGCTCGGGTTCGGCCGGAGTCGGGATCGCGGGTTCGGCGGGCGCCACGGGAGCCGGCTCCGGAGCTGGGCGCGAAACGGCATCAGGCGCTGCCTGTTGCGCCTCCGGTGCAGCAGGTGGCAGCAGCAGGCGACGCTGTGCTTCGAGGTCGAAGTACGACAGTTCGAGCACCGGGTCGGCGTCGCGGCCCAGCCGCTGACGGAGTTCTCCGCCGGTGACCACCTTCCCGTTCACGGCGATCATCCCGTCACGCAGTTCGATGTTGTCCACGCCCTCGTACCGGCCGAGCGGCACGAGCACGATGCCGTTCTGGACCGGAAGCACGCGAAAGCGCGAGACTACCGCCTCCCGGACCCGGCGTTCGGAGGCCGACGCCTGCCGGGTGTTCGACGTCTGCGCGCCGACGCCGGCTTGAGCGAGCGGGATCGACACGAGCAGCACGAGCAGCACGAGCAGCCAGGCGCTGCGGCAGAACCCGCGACCAGCTCTCCATCCGTGGCCATCCGACAGAATGCGTGACATCAGGAATACTCCTCTCGCGGAGCCAGTAAACGCTTCAGGCCAAAGCACGATCCGAGCGCCAGGAGCAGGTTCGCGGTAAGAATCGCGGGCATGGCGCCGGTGGTGGCAAGCAGTGCCGCCGCACGACCCAGGGTCACGACCACGCTCAACGCCACGCGCCCGATGTCCAGGCCGACGGCCATCGTGACGACCGCACCGTGTGCGAGGCGCGCCGCGGCGCCCGCTGCGCCAGCCATGACATCGAACGCGAGATGTGGCGAGAGCATCGCGAGCGCGACACCCATCACCACGACGGCGGTGGCCATCGTCGCGCGGATCCACGTCTCCGTCAGAAGCGTGGACAGTCGCCAGCCCGCCGACTGGTGCCAGGCCAGCATGGCCCGATCGGTAAAGGCCGGCGGCGGTTCAACGGCCGGCACGTGACGGGCGAAGAGCGCCGCAAAGTGGGTGTCCGCCGCGTCCTCGGCCCCTGCCTGTTCGGCGTCCAGCCACGTGACGAGGTCGTCGGTCTGCCAGTCGCCCATTGCCGTCATCCTCTTCATTCCTACGCTGTTCACCCGGCCCAGGTTGCACGCCGGGTCATCCCCAGCCCTGGCGGCTCAGAATCGCGGCCATTTCCGCCCGCGCCCGGTGCAGGTAGCTCTTCACCGTGCCTTGCGGAAGTCCGGTCACCCGTGCGATTTCTTCGTATCCGAGGTCCTCGTGATACCGAAGGACCACGACTTCCCTGTATTCCGGCCGGAGTCTGGCCAACGCCTTGTCCAGCGCCCGCGCCAGGTCATGCTGTTCGGCGCGGCGAGGTGCGGCGTCACTGGTCGGATCCACCAGGATCTGGCTCATCCGTGCCTGTTCCGCGGGATCCGGCTCGTCGAGGGACACCTCGGCCGGCCCCCGTCGCCGCATCGCGTCGATGGCCCGATTGTGCGCGATCCGGAGGATCCAGTTCGAGAACTTGAACTGCGGATCGAACGTGGACAGGCGCGAAAAGACTTTGAGAAAGGTCTCCTGCGCAAGATCCTCGGCCAGCGCGGGATTTCTCAGCATGCGGACGAGCAGGTTGTAGACCGGACGTTGGTGACGGGCCACCAACGCCCGGAAGGCATCATCGCTGCCGCCGAGGGCGCGTTCGACGAGTTCGGCGTCGGTCAGGTGGTCCTCACTCACGTCAACCGGACGAGTTCGAGGGCCACGAAGTTCCCCGACGCCAGCGAGAATGCGCGAATCTCCGGATCGGTACCCGGCGGGAAGCCGACGATCAGGTAGACGAACTCCGGGTAGGACGCCCCCTCGAGGTCGGTCGCCGAGGGCGAGGCGGCGGATCTGGGATGCGAGTGGTAGGCACCGATGACCGCCACGCCGGAATCACGCGCTTCGCGAATGGCGGCGAAGTGGTCTTCGGGCTGGATCTGGTAGCGGGTCGGACTGGCCAGCTCATTCCGCGCCGGGAATGTGCGCTCGACGTGCCGGCCCGTGCCGAGCAACAGGCCACAACACTCGCGGGGAGCCTCGGAGCGTGCATGCGCCACGATGGCGTCGAGCGCGGCCGCGCTCATTTGTACTACACCCGCCCGGTCTGTCACAGCATCGTCCCTCGCGCCCGCAGGCTTGCGCGGGCCGCCGGCACCATGCTCATGATAGCCGGGTCAGAACCTCCCCGGCTCCCCTTCCGTGCGCAACGTGGCGGCGGTGGCCCGGCGAACGTCAGCGACGGTCACGTCCGACGCAATCTCCTTCAGGACCAAGCCGTCCGAGGTCACCGCGATCACGGCAAGCTCGGTGATGATCGTGTCCACGACGTGCTGGCCCGTCAGCGGCAGTTGGCAACTCGGCAGGATCTTCGGCGCGCCGTCGCGGGTGGTGTGCTCCATCGCGACGATGACACGCTTGGCGCCCGCGACAAGATCCATCGCCCCGCCCATGCCCTTGACCATCTTGCCGGGAATCATCCAGTTGGCCAGGTTCCCCTGCTCGTCCACCTCGAGCGCGCCGAGCACGGTGAGATCGATGTGCCCGCCACGCACCATCGCAAACGAATCGGCGCCGCTGAAGTAGCAGCATCCCGGAGTCTCGCTGATGGTTTCCTTGCCGGCGTTGATCAGGTCGGGATCGACCTGGGAGTCCAGAGGATACGGCCCGACGCCCAGCATGCCGTTCTCCGAGTGGAGCGTGATCTCGATCCCCGGCGGGACGTGGTTGGCGACGAGAGTCGGCATCCCGATCCCGAGGTTCACATAGTCGCCGTCACGCAGCTCCTGGGCGACCCGGCGGACGATGCGTTCGCGCTTGTCCACGAAGACCCTCCTCGCCTATTCCGACCAGGGGTTCAGCCGCCAGCCGGCCCGCGACGAGGCCACCGTCCGGCGCTCGATCCGTTTCTCGTACGTCCGGCCCTGCAGGATGTGCCTCACGAAGATCCCCGGCGTCACCACCGCGTTGGGATCGATCGCGCCGGGATCGACGAGTTCCTCGACCTCGGCGATCGTAACGGTCGCGGCGCTCGCCATCATCGGGTTGAAGTTCCGCGCCGTCCTGCGGTAGATGAGGTTTCCCAAGCGGTCGCCACGAAACGCCTTCACGAACGCGAAATCGGCTTTCAGCGCCATCTCGAGCACATAGGGTCGGCCACCGATGACACGGGTCTCCTTGCCATCCGCCACGACGGTGCCGAAACCGGTCGGCGTGAAGAAGCCGCCGATGCCGGCGCCCCCCGCGCGGATGCGCTCTGCGAACGTACCCTGGGGCACGAGCTCCAGCTCCAGTTCGCCGCTGAGGCACTGGCGCTCGAACTCCTGGTTCTCGCCCACGTAGGTCGAGATCATCTTGCGGACCTGCTTCGATCTGAGCAGGACGCCGATCCCGAAACCGTCCACTCCGGCGTTGTTGCTGATGATCGTGAGGTCGTGGGTGCCGCACTCGTGGAGGGCCGTAATCAGGTTCTCCGGGATCCCGCACAGGCCGAATCCGCCCATCATGATCGTGGCCCCATCCGGGACGAGGGCCACCGCCTCCGCGGCGCTCGCGAGCACTTTGTTCATAGTGGAAGACCCCGTTTCTATGAGGCCGGAAACAGCAGGGCCTTGTCAAGACGCGCGTCGGGCGGTACAGGCGTTCGGTCCCTCGATCACGAGGGGCGGCGGTCGGTCAGCGCCGCGCGCCAGCGGTTGGCCGACGAGAACAGCTTCTCAACCGCCTCGGCATCGTCGAGACGGGCGCGCAGCGCCGAGAGCAGCTCGATCAGAACGTCGAGCGCGGGGCCGATTTCGTCCTGATTCGTTGCGCACACGTCACACCAGATGTCGGCGGGACTGGCGGCAAGGCGGGTCGTGTCGATCAACCCTCGGCCGGCCAGCGCAAGGTCGTCCTCGCCTACGCGCTCGCCCACGGCGGACATCAGGGCGGAAACGGTCAATTGCGGCAGATGGCTCAGGAGTGCGACCAGATGGTCGTGCGCCGCGGCCGACGCCAGCACTCGAGGCTGCGCGCCGAGGCCTTCGACGAACACAGAGAGCCGGCCTACTGCCTCGGACTGTCCGTCGCCCGTGGGCACGAACAGCCACGGCCGCCCCGAGAACATGTCCTCGCGCGCCGCATCGATTCCACCCGTGGTGCCGCCGGCAAGCGGGTGGCCGCCGACGAACGTGAGCCGAGCGGGCAGGGCCGCTGCCGCTTCGACAATGCTGCGTTTCGTGCTGCCGACGTCCGTAATCACCGCCTCACCGACGAGGGTATCGGCGAGAGTCGACAGCAGTTCGAGGTTCTGCCGGATTGGTGCGGCCAGAATCACGAGGTCCGCCTCCGATGCGATCATCCGATCCTCAGAGGCGACGTCCATCGCGTGGCGCAACATCGCGCGTTCGAGCACAGGCTTCCGGTCCACGCCAATCACGAGCGCGGACGGCCACGCCCGGCGCGCGGCCAGTGCAATCGACCCGCCGATCAGACCGAGGCCGACGACGGCGATGCGTTCGAAGACGGGCGGCCGGTTTTCGACATCCGGGGGCCGCAGCGGGATCACGCGGGAGTCGTTGGTCATGGGTCGCCTACCTGGACCAGCCCCGGCGGGCGACGGGCTCGACGCAGATGCTGCGTCCGATCGCCGGAGCGATGATGCGAAGTTCGGCCATCAGCCGGTCGAACTGCGAGGGAAGCAATGACTGCGCGCCGTCGCTCAGCGCGTGGTCGGGGTCGCAATGAACCTCGATGATCAGGCCGTCGGCGCCGGCCGCCACCGCGGCGCGCGCCATCGGCGCCACCTTGTCGCGCCGGCCCGTGCCATGACTGGGATCCGCGATGATCGGGAGGTGGCTCAGACTCTTGATGACCGGAATCGCCGAGATGTCGAGCGTGTTCCGGGTGTAGTTCTCGAACGTGCGGATCCCGCGCTCGCACAGGATCAGGTCGTCG